>NZ_JBMOWO010000043.1:0-55775 GCF_049310525.1 Pseudomonas sp. GZD-222 | reverse complement strand
TTGGGTGGACGCCCCCCCCCCCCTGGGTTGGCCGGGGGGAGTGGTCCTTCCCCCGCGATGAATTACTGCGCTACGGCATTCTTGGCCAGGATCGCCTGAGCCAATTCCATATCGCTGACCTCAAGCCCCGGGTTGTCGGCCCGGACTTTCTGAATGGCCGATTCCAGGTACGGCCCGCGAATGGCGCCTTCGCTGGCGACAAAGCTGCCGGCATCATCCTGCGCTGCTACCACCAGCTTGTGATCCTTGGACGTCAAATAAGAGGAAGCAGTGGTCGCGCCGGAGGAAATGACATTGCGCCAGAACGTATCGGCCATGGCCGAACCGATTGGCAGGGAGAGCAGGGCAAGGGTCGCGACTGCAATTTTGAGACGCATCGAGGGGTGACTCCAACTGAGGTGAACTGCCAGCTTGGAGTGGTTCCCCCGCATCTAGTTCCCTGGCGCCACCCGGAGTATTTCAGCCGCCGTAGTCAGGCCCGATGCCACTTTTTGTGCACCGCTTTGTTGCAGGGTGAGCAGGCCTTCGTCGAGGGCTTGTCGACGCAGTATTGCCAGGTCGGTATCGCTGCGAATCTGCTTGATCAGTTTTTCGCTCATGCCTAGCAGTTCGTAAATGCCGGTGCGGCCGTGATAACCCGTTTGTCGGCATTCATGGCATCCCTTGGCCTGATAGCCACCTTCGCCTTCAGCCAACGGGACCTTGCAGGCAGTGCAGAGCGTGCGTACCAGGCGCTGGGCCATCACCCCGATCAGGCCGGCCTTGATCAAGTGCGGTGCAATACCCAGCTCCAGCAGGCGGCTGATGGCGCTGCAGGCGTCGTTGGTGTGCAGGGTGGAAAGCACCAGGTGACCGGTCAGCGCGGCCTGGAAGGCCACCTGGGCGGTCTCAAGGTTGCGGATCTCGCCGATCATGATGATGTCCGGATCCTGGCGCAGCAGAGCGCGCGCACCTTCGGCAAAACCCAGGTCTATCGCTGGATGGACCTGTAACTGGTTGAACCCGGGTTCGACCATTTCGATCGGGTCTTCGACCGTACACAGGTTGACCTGAGGTGTGGCCAGGTACTTGAGCGTGGCATACAGGGTGCTGGTCTTGCCCGAGCCGGTGGGACCTGTCACGAGGATCAGGCCGTGGCGTTGTCCGATCAACGCTTGCCAGCGCTGCAGGTCGTCGCCCTCCAGGCCAAGCTGGGGGAAATCCTGTTGCAGCAAAAGCGGGTCGAAGATGCGCAGCACCAGCTTTTCACCGAAGGTGGTGGGCAGGGTCGACAGGCGCAACTCGACTTCGTTGCCAGCGGGCAGGCGGGTTTTGATCCGACCGTCCTGGGGGCGCCGCTTTTCCGCGACATTCATGCCGGCAAGGGTTTTCAGGCGACTGATGACGGCCAGGGTGACCTCGGCCGGGAACTGATAGACCGGGTGCAGCAAGCCGTCGATGCGAAAGCGCAAATGACCCTGGTCGCGCCGCGGCTCCAGATGGATGTCGCTGGCGCGCTGATCGAACGCGTACTGCAGCAGCCAGTCGGCGATGGTGACGATATGAGCATCTTCGTCTTCGCGTTGCTGACCGCGCGCGCCCAATTCGAGCAGTTGTTCGAGATTGCCGGGTGCGAGCGGCGACAGGGGTTGGCGGCCGGCGCCATTGACCGAACGGGCCAGTTGAAAGAACGCCTGGCTGAACTGGCGAATCTGCACGGGGCTCGCCAGCACGTGCTTGATCGGGCGTCGCAGTACCTGGGCCAGATCCGTTTCCCAGGACCTGACATAGGGCTCGGCACTGGCCACGGTAATGCCCTGGGCGTCGGTCGCAACGGCCAGTATGCCGTGACGCTGGGCGAAGGCTGCAGACATCAGGCCGCTGGTTGCGGCGAGGTCGAGTTGCAGCGGATCAATATACAGGTATGGCACGGCGGCCCGTTGGGCCAGCCACTGACACAGGGTTTCAAGATCCAGACGCTGACCGGGTCGGCGTGGGTCAGGCAGGGCCTGGCGGGCGATGTATTCGAGAGGGTGTATATCGCTGGTCACGCGTTGGGTTCGCAGCGCCTGAACCGTGTCGGGATCGATGAGTTGCGCTTCGAACAGGTCGCTCAGCAGGCCGTCCAGGCTCAGCCTGCGATCCTCGCTGTCAGTCATTTGGCGTCCTTGCCTTTGTGCCTGAAGGGGTGGCAATCACAAGCGTAGTTGACTGGGAGAAATAGCAAGGCCGAGATGCGTTTCCAGGCATTGCCACATTCAGTCCGGACGCTGGGTACATTGCAGGCGGACCTCGTCGACACAGATCAGATTGCGCATTTTTTGCGCAATGAGCTCGGCTCGGTGCCAGCTCAAGCCAGCAATCTCGATGTCGACGTTGAGCAGATCGCCTTGTTGGCACATCTGCACCTTGTGCGGGGTGAGGAACTGCAGGGCGAACAGATTCAAGATACGGCACAGGCTGTCCGGTTCGGCTTCGACCTGTAATTGGTAGTGCACGCAGCTGTGCGCGCTGCCGCTGGCCCAGACATCGTCGCGCATCGGGGTGAGAGGGCTGTCGAAGCGTTCGAGTGCGCTCATGGGATTCTCCGGTTAAGTGCGAGAAATTTTCACATGCGCGGCGGGGTATTTTTTCTCTATGATTTGAGGAAATGGCGAATGTTCGACTTGTTCAATTCGCACAAATGCTCAATCTGGGGAAGTTTATGCACAGCGAATTGGACGCCTATGATCGCCGCATCCTGGCCCTGTTACAGGAGGACGCTTCGCTTTCCAGTGCGCAGATTGCCGAGCGCGTGGGGCTTTCTCAGTCACCCTGCTGGCGACGGATTCAGCGTTTGAAGGAGGAGGGGGTGATTCGCGGTCAGGTGACCTTGCTCGACCGCAAGAAAATCGGCCTGAACACGCAGATTTTCGCCGAGGTCAAACTCAACGCCCACGGACGCTCCAACTTCACCGAATTCACCGAGGCAATCCGCGGCTTCCCGGAAGTGCTGGAGTGTTATGTGCTGATGGGCGCAGTGGATTTTCTGCTGCGTATTGTCACCCCGGACATCGAAGCCTACGAACGGTTCTTCTTCGAGAAGCTGTCGATGGTGCCGGGGATCCAGGAGGTCAACTCGATCGTGGCCTTGTCTGAAATCAAGTCCACGACGAGTCTACCGGTGTTGCGCTGAACCTTACTTGCGCAGCAGGTGCTTCCAGCCACGGCTCTGGAACACGGCCATGGCCTGGTCGGCACGGGCTTCCAGGACCTGGGTGCGGACGTCGGCTTCCACTTCGTCGCTGATCGACTGGTTGGCCAGCTCGTGCAGCTTGTTCAGTTCACCGAACAGGCGGTCCAGGTCCGGGCTCTCCAGCACCTGACGGGCATGGTGCAGCCAGGCCAGCAGACGCTCGATACGCGGCAGCTGTTCGGCCAGGTCTTCCGGTTGGCGATGGTACAGCGGCAGGTTCAGGGCCTTGGCTTCGTCAGCCAGCAACACGTTCAGCCAGTTGGCCAGTTGTGCGGCACCCTGACGGTCGCCGCGCTTGTTGCGCTCGACGGTCCAGCCACGGGCCAGCAGCCAGCGCGAGGTTTCCAGGGAGAACTGACCCCAGCGGGTGTCCAGCAGCTCTTCGGCGAACTGCTCGGGTGCGGCACGGCGCACGTCTTCGTCGTCGTTGCCGGCCAGTACCAGCGGGCGCCAGTCTTCCAGCAGGGCATCGAGGCTGCTGCGCAGGGCGGCAGTGGTGGTACGCGGTGCGGCCTGACCCAGGCTGCTGGCCAGGGCGCGCAGTTCGGCCAGGGCCTGAACCCAGTCCTGCAGCAGGCGCCAGTGGCCATTGAAGCGGTACTGTTCGGCCAGGCGCTGGCTGGCGCCAAGCAGTTGCCAGGCGAGGGCGGCGAAGGCGTCGTCCAGCGGCATCTCGGCGCTCAGTTCGGCAGCCGGCAGGCTCAGCGCGTAGCTGGCCGGGTCGAGCAGGCGGTAGCCGCGTTCAGCCTTGCTGATGTCGCATGGGAACAGCGGCAGGGCGGCGGACAG
This sequence comes from Pseudomonas sp. GZD-222, assembly GCF_049310525.1. Lineage (NCBI taxonomy): Bacteria > Pseudomonadati > Pseudomonadota > Gammaproteobacteria > Pseudomonadales > Pseudomonadaceae > Pseudomonas > Pseudomonas sp. GZD-222. Next base: position 51,772 of record NZ_JBMOWO010000043.1, on the reverse strand, counting down.
CTCGGCAGCCAGTTCCAACAAAGCTTCTGGCTCACCTTCGCGCAGTTCCAGCTCCAGCTCGCAGATTTCTTCTTTCTGCTTGCCCGCAACCACGGTGCCCAGGTCCAGAGCGGCTTCGATGACCACTTTGGCCTTGCCACGGCCCCAGGCGATTTCCGCGTATTCACGGGTGAAATCGGTGGTGAACAGCGCTTTGATGGACTTTTTGTCGACTTCGGCGAGTTCTGCCGGCCAGCATTCGTCGTCGAGCTTCTTCAGGTCCAGCTTGGCCTTGGGCAGTTGCCACTCGTGTTCATTGCGCTGCGACAGACCGGCGACGCTCTGGCCACGGGTCTTGAGGGTCTGGATGACCACGTCGCCGTCGCGGCGCAGGCGCAGCGCGACCTTGGCGGCGGCCAGGTCACGCTCAGGGGTGTCGAAGTACTGATTCAGCAGCTCGCGCTGCTGCCAGCCAGACTTGTTACGCTTCTTCAGCAATGGGTGTTCGCGCAGGGCGGCGAGGGTCTCGCGGCTGACCCGCAGTTTGATTTCGGTTTCTTTGTGCATTGCTGAGTAATCCAGGCTCGGATGACAGGGAGCGTCTTGGCCGTGCAGTGTACAGGACTCGGCCGCTGACGGTTTATTCCAGGTGCCCGAAGGCCCTATGATGGGATTCGCCTCAAGGAGAACGCGCATGCCACTGCCATCGCTCAAAGACCAGTTCGCCGCACTGATTGCCACGCCTTCGGTCAGTTGCACCCAACCTGCGCTGGACCAGTCCAACCGCGCGGTGATCGACCTGCTGGCCGGCTGGTTGGGCGACCTGGGCTTTGCCTGCGACATCCAGCAGGTGATGCCGGGCAAGTTCAACCTGCTCGCCAGTTATGGCAGCGGCCCGGGCGGGCTGGTGTTGGCCGGGCACAGTGACACGGTGCCCTATGATCCTGAGTTGTGGCAGACCGATCCGTTAAAGCTGACTGAAGTCGACGGCCGTTGGGTCGGTCTTGGCAGCTGCGACATGAAAGGCTTCTTCGCCCTGATTATCGAGGCCGTGCAGCCATTGCTGACCAATGATTTCAAGCAGCCGCTGCTGATTCTCGCCACCTGCGATGAAGAAAGCTCCATGTCGGGTGCTCGCGCCCTGGCCGCAGCCGGTCGTCCTCTGGGCCGCGCGGCAGTGATTGGCGAGCCGACCGGGCTCAAGCCGATTCGCCTACACAAAGGGGTGATGATGGAGCGCATCGATATCCTCGGGCGCAGCGGCCATTCGTCGGATCCGCGCCTGGGCCACAGTGCATTGGAGGCCATGCATCAGGTCATGGGTGAGTTGATGAACTTGCGCCAGCAGTGGCAGAAAGAGTTCAACAACGCCCAGTTCAGCGTGCCGCAGCCAACCCTGAACTTCGGTTGCATTCATGGCGGTGACAATCCCAACCGGATCTGTGGCCAGTGTGCCCTGGAGTTCGACTTGCGGCCTTTGCCGGGCATGGACCCAGAGGCGTTGCGTGCGGCCATCCGGCAGAAACTGGCACCGTTGGCCGAGCAGCACCAGGTGAAAATCGACTATGCCCCGTTGTTCCCCGAAGTGCCGCCCTTTGAGCAGGCCGCCGATGCGGAGCTGGTACGGGTAGCCGAACGTCTTACCGGGCATCGCGCCGAAGCGGTAGCCTTTGGCACCGAAGCGCCTTATCTTCAGCGCCTGGGCTGTGAAACTCTGGTGCTGGGCCCGGGTGACATCGCCTGCGCCCACCAGCCGGGTGAGTACCTTGAAATGTCACGCTTACAGCCTACCGTGCGTCTATTGCGTGAGTTGATCGAACATTATTGCCTGAGCCCGGTAATTGCCCGCTGAGTTCAGCCGTATTCCCAAAGGAGATTGCGCGTGACGCCTAGCCTGTTCCGACGATAACCCTTCGAGCGCTGTGTGCTTTCCCGTTCTTGTCCCTTTTTCTACAGGCTCTGTGGTTATGCCCGATTACGTCAACTGGCTGCGTCATGCTTCGCCTTACATCAATGCCCACCGGGACTGCACCTTTGTGGTCATGCTGCCCGGTGACGGTGTCGAACACCCCAACTTCGGCAATATTGTCCACGACCTGGTCCTGCTGCACAGCCTCGGGGTTCGCCTGGTGCTGGTGCACGGTTCGCGTCCGCAAATCGAAACCCGCCTGGCCGATCGTGGCCTGACGCCGCACTACCATCGCGGCATGCGGATTACCGATGCGGCCACCCTGGATTGCGTGATCGACGCGGTCGGCCACCTGCGCATTGCCATCGAGGCGCGTCTGTCGATGGACATGGCGGCTTCACCGATGCAGGGTTCGCGCTTGCGCATCGCCGCGGGCAACCTAGTAACTGCGCGGCCGATTGGCGTGCTTGAAGGCGTGGATTATCACCACACCGGTGAAGTACGCCGGGTCGATTGCAAAGGTATCAACCGCCTGCTCGATGAGCGCTCCATCGTGCTGCTGTCGCCACTGGGCTACTCGCCGACCGGGGAAATCTTCAACCTGGCCTGCGAAGACGTGGCTACCCGTGCCGCCATTGAGCTGGGCGCCGACAAATTGCTGTTGTTCGGCGCCGAGCGCGGACTGCTCGACGAACAAGGGCGGCTGGTACGCGAACTGCGTCCGCAGCAGGTTCCGGCGCATTTGCAGCGCCTGGGCAGTGATTATCAGGGTGAGTTGCTCGATGCCGCCGCTGAGGCCTGCCGTGGTGGCGTGGCACGCAGTCATATCGTCAGCTATGCCGAAGACGGCGCTTTGCTCACTGAGCTGTTTACCCGTGATGGCGGCGGTACCCTGGTGGCCCAGGAGCAGTTCGAGAAGGTGCGCGAGGCGGCGATCGAAGATGTCGGCGGCTTGCTTGATCTGATCAGCCCGCTGGAAGAGCAGGGCATCCTCGTGCGTCGTTCGCGTGAAGTGCTGGAACGCGAGATCGAGCAGTTCAGTGTGGTCGAGCGCGAAGGCATGATCATCGCCTGTGCGGCGCTTTATCCGATTGCAGATTCCGAGGCCGGGGAGCTGGCGTGTCTGGCCGTGAATCCGGAGTATCGCCATGGCGGTCGTGGTGACGAGCTGCTGGAACGTATCGAGACGCGGGCGCGGGAGATGGGGCTCAATACCCTGTTTGTGCTGACGACGCGGACTGCGCACTGGTTCAGGGAGCGGGGCTTTGTGCCGAGCGGGGTCGAGCGGCTACCGGCGGCGCGGGCTTCGCTGTACAACTACCAGCGCAATTCGAAGATTTTCGAGAAGGCTTTGTAAAGCATCGCGGGGCAAGCCCGCTCCCACAGGTGGGAGCGGGCTTACCCCGCGATAAGGCCATCAAACGGTATGCAGATACCAGTTGTACTCGAGGTCGGAGATGGAGTGTTCGAACTCCTCCAGCTCACTCTCTTTACAGGCCACGAAGATATCGATGTATTTCGGATCGATGTACTTGGCCAGGATCTCGCTGTCGTCCAGCTCGCGCAGGGCATCACGCAGGTTGTTCGGCAGGCTCTGCTCGTTCTGCTCGTAGGAGTTGCCTTCGGTCGGTGCGCCCGGTTCGACCTTGTTGGTCAAGCCATGGTGAACACCGGCCAGTACGGCAGCCATCAGCAGGTACGGGTTGGCATCGGCACCGGCTACGCGGTGTTCGATGCGCACGGCGTCTGGTGAACCGGTCGGTACACGCAGGGCCACGGTACGGTTGTCCAGGCCCCAGCTTGGCGAGTTTGGCACGTAGAACTGGGCACCAAAGCGGCGGTACGAGTTGACGTTCGGGCAGAGGAACGCCATCGACGCCGGTAGGGTCTCGAGCACACCGCCGATCGCGTGACGCAGTGCGGCGTTCTGCTCGGGATCCTCGCTGGTGAAGATGTTCTTGCCATCTTTGTCCAGCACCGAGATATGGACATGCAGACCATTACCCGCCTGACCTGGATAGGGCTTGGCCATGAAGGTGGTGTCCATCTCATGGTCGTAGGCGATGTTCTTGATCAGGCGCTTGAGCAGTACCGCGTAGTCGCAGGCCTTCATCGGGTCGGCAACGTGGTGCAGGTTGACTTCGAACTGCGCCGGGGCGCTTTCCTTGACGATGGCGTCGGCAGGGATGCCCTGCTCCTTGGCGCCTTCGAGGATGTCCTGCAGGCAGTCGACGTATTCGTCGAGGTCATCGATCAGGTAGACCTGGGTCGACATCGGACGTTTGCCGGAAATCGGCGAGCGCGGCGGTTGTGGACGGCCGTTCACGTTCTCCTGGTCGATCAGGTAGAACTCAAGTTCAAACGCGGCGCAGATGGTCAGGCCCATCTCATCGAACTTGCTGACCACCTGGCGCAGGACTTCTCGCGGGTCGGCAAAGAACGGCTCGCCTTCGAGCTCGTGCATGGTCATCAGCAGTTGCGCGGTAGGGCGCTTCTGCCAAGGCTCGTTGGAAAGTGTGTCGGGGATTGGATAGCAGATGCGGTCGGCATCGCCGATGTCCAGGCCCAGACCGGTGCTTTCGACCGTCGAACCGTTGATATCCAATGCGAAGAGGGAGGCCGGCAGGTTGATGCCTTTCTCGTAAACCTTGTGGAGGCTGGTGCGCTCGATGCGCTTGCCACGCACCACACCATTCATATCTGCAATCAGAAGGTCAACGTAGAGAACCTCAGGATGTTCCTTAAGGAACGCGTTCGCTTCGTTAAGCTGAACGGCACGCGGGGGTACCGACATGATGCAACACCTTTGTTGTTAAAAATATCAATCAATGGGGGCTTGCAGCTCCAGTCAATCGGAAAGCCCTACTGAAGTCAAGCCAACCCCATGATGCCCTAAAATGGCCCTCGAGCGGCATTTTTGCTGCAATTGGGGGCGGGAACAACCGCTGCTTTCGTACGAGAAGCGCGATTATTCCGGGGGCCGTGTTCTATTTTTTACGGGGGTGTTGTGTAAAAAAATGAACAAGGCTAAGCTCGGTGGCAACCCATAACATCAATAATACCGGGGGTTACATGTCACGCCAGCCGACAACCGGCCTCACCGCCTGCCGCCCGCAGATCGGTCTGCACGCATTTTACGCGAGCGTCTATCGCTGCGCGTCACGCCTCAGTACCCCGGCTGAAATAATTGACGGCTCGGGCCGTCTGCCCATTGTCGCCGCACCTTCGAATACTCTCTGCCTTCACTATAGCGGCTCTCGTCGCGGCATGCCCCTGCGCGGCTTTTGCTTTACCCCCGCGCGGCATACAGAATGTCTGGGACGGCCCACTCCGGGTGTCCTGACGACTGTCCAGACATTTACCTCCTGAGGTATTTATGAGTAACAACCTCGACCAGCTCACCGATTGGTTGAAAGAACACAAGATCACCGAAGTGGAGTGCTTGATCAGCGACCTCACCGGTATCACCCGTGGCAAGATTTCTCCAACCAACAAGTTCATCGCCGAAAAAGGCATGCGCTTGCCCGAGAGTGTCCTGCTGCAAACCGTTACCGGCGACTACGTCGACGACGACATCTATTACGAATTGCTGGACCCGGCGGACATCGACATGATCTGCCGGCCTGACGAGAACGCGGTGTTTCTCGTGCCGTGGGCCATCGAGCCAACCGCTCAGGTGATCCACGATACCTATGACAAACAGGGCAATCCGGTTGAGCTGTCGCCGCGCAACGTGCTCAAGAAGGTATTGAAACTCTATGCCGACAAGGGCTGGCAGCCGATCGTGGCGCCGGAAATGGAGTTCTACCTGACCAAACGCTGCGAAGACCCGGACTTCCCGCTGCAGCCGCCGATCGGTCGCTCCGGCCGTCCGGAAACCGGCCGCCAGTCGTTCTCCATTGAAGCTGCCAACGAATTCGACCCGCTGTTCGAGGACGTCTACGACTGGTGCGAACTGCAGAACCTCGACCTGGACACGCTGATCCACGAAGACGGCACCGCGCAGATGGAAATCAACTTCCGTCACGGTAACGCCCTGGCCCTGGCCGACCAGATCCTGGTGTTCAAGCGGACCATGCGTGAAGCGGCGCTCAAGCACAACGTTGCCGCCACTTTCATGGCCAAACCGATGACCGGCGAGCCGGGCAGTGCCATGCACCTGCACCAGAGCATCATCGACGTGCATACCGGCAAGAACATCTTCTCTGATGAAGATGGACGCATGAGCGAACTGTTCCTCAACCACGTCGGTGGCCTGCAGAAGTTCATTCCCGTGGTGCTGCCGCTGTTCGCGCCGAACGTCAACTCGTTCCGCCGCTTCCTGCCCGACACCTCGGCGCCGGTGAACGTCGAGTGGGGCGAAGAAAACCGTACCGTCGGCCTGCGCGTACCGGATGCCGGCCCGCAGAACCGTCGCGTCGAAAACCGTCTGCCCGGCGCCGATGCCAACCCCTACCTGGCGATCGCCGCCAGTTTGCTGTGCGGCTATATCGGCATGGTCGAAGGCATCAAGCCAAGCGCTCCGGTGCAGGGTCGTGGCTACGAGCGACGCAACCTGCGCCTGCCGTTGACCATCGAAGATGCCTTGGAACGCATGGAAAACTGCAAGGCCCTGGAGCCGTACCTGGGCAAGAAATTCATTGCCGGCTACGTCGCAACCAAACGCGCCGAGCATGAAAACTTCAAACGCGTAATCAGCTCCTGGGAACGTGAGTTCCTGCTGTTTGCGGTCTGATCAACCCGGAGCCGCAGGACCGCGGCCGTCAGAAAACGGAGAAGCACATGAGTGTCAACAACCCGCAAACCCGCGAGTGGCAAGACCTGAGCCGTGATCATCACCTGGCGCCTTTCACTGACTATAAACAGCTGAAAGAGAAGGGCCCACGGATCATCACCAAGGCCGAGGGCGTGCACTTGTGGGACAGCGAGGGCAACAAGATCCTCGATGGCATGGCTGGTCTGTGGTGTGTGGCGGTCGGCTACGGTCGCGAAGAACTGGTTGAAGTGGCGGCCCGGCAAATGCGCGAGCTGCCGTACTACAACCTGTTTTTCCAGACCGCGCACCCTCCGGCGCTGGAACTGGCCAAGGCGGTCTCTGCCGTGGCGCCGAAAGGCATGACCCATGTGTTCTTCACCGGCTCCGGTTCTGAAGGTAACGACACCAACCTGCGCATGGTCCGCCACTACTGGGCGGTCAAGGGCAAACCGCAGAAGCAGGTGATCATCGGCCGCATCAACGGTTATCACGGTTCCACCGTGGCCGGTGCCGCGCTGGGTGGCATGAGCGGTATGCATGCGCAGAGCGGCACGCTACCGGGCATCGTGCATATCCCGCAGCCGTACTGGTTCGGTGAAGGCGGCGACATGACCCCGGATGAGTTCGGGGTGTGGGCAGCCGAGCAACTGGAAAAGAAAATCCTCGAAGTCGGCGAAGACAATGTCGCCGCCTTTATCGCCGAGCCGATCCAGGGCGCAGGCGGCGTGATCATTCCGCCGGAAACCTACTGGCCGAAGATCAAGGAGATCCTCGCCAAGTACGAGATTCTGTTCATTGCCGACGAAGTGATCTGTGGCTTCGGGCGTACCGGTGAGTGGTTCGGCTCCGACTACTACGACCTCAAGCCTGACCTGATGACCATCGCCAAGGGCCTGACCTCCGGTTACATCCCCATGGGTGGTGTGATCGTACGTGACGAAGTCGCCAAAGTGGTCAGCGAAGGTGGCGATTTCAACCACGGCTTCACCTACTCCGGTCACCCGGTTGCCGCTGCCGTGGGCCTGGAAAACCTGCGAATCCTGCGCGACGAGAAAATTATCGAGCGGGTCAAGGAAGAAACGGCACCGTACTTGCAAAAGCGTTTGCGCGAGCTCAACGATCACCCGTTGGTGGGCGAAGTGCGTGGCCTGGGCATGCTCGGTGCAATCGAGCTGGTCAAGGACAAGGCAACCCGCGCCCGTTACGAAGGTCAGGGCGCCGGCATGATTTGCCGCCAGCACTGCTTCGACAACGGTCTGATCATGCGCGCGGTAGGCGACACCATGATCATCGCACCACCGCTGGTCATCAGCCGTGAAGAGATCGACGAGCTGGTGGAAAAGGCGCGCAAATGCCTGGACTTGACGCTTGAGGCACTGAAATAAGCAAGTGCTAGGCTAGCGTAATGGCATCATCGTGTTTCGAGGCGCACTTTGGTTGAAAGTGCGCCTTGGAACTTGCCAGACTAGCGACTGTTTCAGTCGCCCTGTGCTTGCGCCGTAAAGAGCCGGCCACTGAACAGATGGCTAAATAAAAAATTCTGGAGCATTACGCATGAAGAAATTGGGCAAGACGTTGTTGGCTATGTCCCTTATGGGCGCCATGGCCAGTGCTGTTCAGGCGGATGACAAAGTGCTGCACGTCTATAACTGGTCCGATTACATCGCACCAGACACCGTCGCCAACTTCGAGAAGCAAACCGGCATCAAGGTCGTCTACGACGTCTTCGACAGCAACGAAACGCTCGAAGCCAAGTTGCTGGCAGGCAAGTCCGGTTACGACATCGTCGTACCGTCGAACAACTTCCTGGCCAAACAGATCAAGGCGGGCGTCTACCAAGAGCTGGATCGTTCCAAGCTGCCGAACTGGAAGAACCTCGACGAAGACCTGCTCAAGGCCGTTGGCGACGCCAGCGACCCGGGTAACAAATATGCGTTCCCCTACATGTGGGGCTCCATCGGTATCGGCTACAACCCGGAGAAGGTCAAGGCAGTGCTGGGCGTCGACAAGATCGATTCCTGGGACGTGGTGTTCAAGCCCGAGAACATCGAAAAGCTCAAGAGCTGCGGCGTAAGCTTCCTCGATGCCCCGACCGAGATGATCCCGGCGGCCCTGCATTACCTGGGCAAGCCGACCAACAGCACAGACAAAGCTGACCTGAAGGCAGCCGAAGATCTGTTCATGAAGATCCGTCCGTCGATCGGCTACTTCCACTCCTCCAAGTACATCTCCGACCTGGCCAACGGCAACATCTGCGTAGCCGTGGGTTACTCGGGTGACCTGGAGCAGTCCAAGGCCCGTGCTCACGAGGCCGGTGACAAGGTCAAGCTGGACTACATCATTCCGAAAGAAGGCGCCGGTACCTTCTACGACATGGTCGCCATCCCTAAAGATGCCGTCAATGTCGACGCCGCCTACAAGTTCATGGACTTCCTGATGCAGCCGGAAGTCATGGCCGGTATCACCAACGCCGTACGTTTCCCGAACGGCAACAAGGCGGCTACTCCGCTGGTGGACAAGGATATCTCGGGCGATCCGAGCATCTATCCGCCGGCTGATGTGAAGAAGCAGCTGTACGCCATTGCTGACCCAGGTGCGAAAGCTCAACGCGAGATCACTCGTAGCTGGACCAAGATCAAGTCGGGCAAATAAGCCCGATTGACCCTGGGTGTGGTGCAAATCACGCCCAGGATCACGAAAAGTGGCAAATAGTTTTTGCGACATGCGTGTATCGAAGGTAAGTTGCGCGCCGGTTTGCTTGTCCGGCAGGGATTTCTGCCGTTTGACTCGGGCACTTTTGTAGAGGACCTCCCACTTGTCTATTTCCATTTTTCGCAAGGCCATCCTGGCTGGAGCGGGTCTGACGCTGGCGATCAGCGTCCAAGCGGCGCCCACGGTGCACATTTACAACTGGTCGGACTACATCGGCCAGACGACACTCGCGGATTTTGAAAAAGCCACCGGGATCAAACCGGTGCAGGATGTCTTCGACTCCAATGAAACCCTGGAAGGCAAGCTGCTGGCCGGTCGTACCGGCTATGACGTAGTAGTGCCGTCCAACCATTTCCTCGGCAAGCAGATCAAGGCGGGCGCTTTCCAGAAGCTCGACAAGTCGCTGCTGCCGAACTATTCGAATCTCGACCCGGCGCTGATGAAGCGCCTGGAGAAGAACGATCCGGGCAACCAGTACGCGGTCCCCTACCTGTGGGGCACCAATGGCATCGGCTACAACGTCGAGAAGGTCAAGGCCGCGCTGGGTACCGACAAGATCGATTCCTGGGCCATGCTGTTCGAGCCGGAAAACATCAAGAAGCTCTCCAAGTGCGGCGTTGCTTTCCTCGACTCGGCTGACGAGATGCTTCCGGCGGTGCTGAACTACATGGGACGTGATCCCAACAGCACCAACCCCAAGGACTACGCCGATGCCGAGAAGAAGCTGCTGGCCGTGCGTCCTTACGTGACCTACTTCCACTCCTCCAAGTACATCTCGGACCTGGCCAACGGTGACATCTGCGTGGCCGCAGGATTCTCCGGCGATATATTCCAGGCCAAGTCCCGCGCCGAAGAAGCCGGCAAGGGGGTCAAAGTGGCCTATGTGATTCCCAAGGAAGGCGGCAACCTCTGGTTCGACATGCTGGCGATCCCCAAGGATTCCAAGAATGTCAAAGAGGCCCACGCTTTCATCAACTATTTGCTGCAGCCTGAGGTGATTGCCCAGGTCAGCGATTACGTCGGTTATGCCAACCCGAACCCCAAGGCTGGCGATCTGATGGACCAGAGCGTGCGAACCGACGCAGCGGTTTACCCACCGCAAGAAGTGCTGGACAAGTTGTACGTCAACTCGGAGCTACCTCCCAAGGTGCAACGTTTGATGACCCGTAGCTGGACCAAGATCAAGTCGGGCAAGTAAAAATCCAGAGTCCGTCACGGCAGGGGCGGACGCAAAAAATCTTGTTGGGAGTTTCACAAATGGCTGTTGCCTCCGGTGCCTATAAGAAAGCCCTCGAGGGCGACCAGCAACCTAAACAGGTGCTGGTCAAAATCGACCGGGTCACGAAAAAGTTCGACGAAACCATCGCCGTGGACGATGTGTCCCTGGAAATCAAGAAGGGTGAGATCTTCGCTCTGCTCGGTGGCTCCGGTTCGGGTAAATCCACCTTGCTGCGTATGCTGGCCGGTTTCGAACGGCCAACCGAAGGGCGGATCTTCCTCGATGGCGTAGACATCACCGACATGCCGCCCTACGAGCGGCCGATCAACATGATGTTCCAGTCCTATGCGCTGTTCCCGCACATGACCGTGGCGCAGAACATCGCCTTCGGCCTGCAGCAGGACCGTATGCCCAAGGCTGAAATCGACGCCCGTGTCGGCGAGATGCTCAAACTGGTGCACATGACCCAGTACGCCAAACGCAAGCCGCATCAGCTGTCCGGTGGTCAGCGTCAGCGTGTGGCCCTGGCCCGCTCCCTGGCCAAGCGTCCGAAGCTGCTGCTGCTCGATGAGCCGATGGGTGCGCTGGACAAGAAACTGCGTTCGCAGATGCAGCTGGAACTGGTAGAGATCATCGAGCGGGTCGGCGTGACCTGCGTCATGGTGACCCACGACCAGGAAGAGGCCATGACCATGGCCCAGCGCATCGCCATCATGCACCTGGGCTGGATCGCCCAGATCGGTAGCCCGATCGACATCTACGAGACCCCGACCAGCCGCCTGGTCTGCGAGTTTATCGGCAACGTCAACCTGTTCGAGGGTGAAGTGGTCGAGGATGCCGAAGGTCACGCGGTCATTGCCAGTCAGGAACTTGAGCGCAAGATCTACGTCGGCCACGGTGTGACCACCTCGGTAGAAGACAAGCGCATCACCTATGCACTGCGTCCGGAAAAACTGCTGGTGACCACTCAACAGCCGACCTGCGAGCACAACTGGTCGCGCGGCAAGGTCCACGACATCGCCTACCTCGGCGGCCACTCGGTGTTCTACGTCGAGCTGCCTGGCGGCAAGATCGTCCAGTCGTTCGTCGCCAACGCCGAGCGTCAAGGCACTCGTCCGACCTGGGATGACCAGGTCTACGTCTGGTGGGAAGACGACAGCGGCGTGGTACTGCGGTCATGAACATGCGCAAGCTCAAGCGAGCATTCAACCGAATAAAGCCTGAAGGGCGTCATGTGGTGATCGGCGTGCCGTTCATCTGGCTGTTCCTGTTCTTCATGCTGCCGTTCTTCATCGTCCTGAAGATCAGCTTCGCTGAAGCAGACGTGGCGATCCCGCCGTACACCGAAATCTACAGCTACGTCGAAGACAAGGTGCAGCTGGTGCTGAACATGGCCAACTATGGCCTGTTGACCCAGGATGAACTGTACATCTCGGCGTACCTGGGCTCGTTGAAGATGGCCTTCTTCAGCACACTGCTGTGTCTGCTGATCGGCTATCCGATGGCCTATGCCATCGCCAACGCACGCAAAGAGACCCAGACGGTCCTGTTGCTGCTGATCATGATGCCGACCTGGACGGCGATCCTGATTCGCGTGTATGCCTGGATGGGCATTCTCAGCAACAACGGCCTGCTCAACAGCTTCCTGATGTGGCTGGGCCTGATCGACCAACCGTTGCAGATCCTCAACACCAACCTGGCGGTGTACATCGGCGTGGTCTATTCGTACCTGCCGTTCATGATCCTGCCGCTCTACGCCAACCTGGTCAAACATGACCAGAGTCTGCTTGAAGCCGCGTCGGACCTGGGTTCGAGCACCTTCAACAGCTTCTGGAAGATCACCGTGCCGCTGTCGAAGAACGGCATCATCGCCGGCTGCATGCTGGTGTTCATTCCGGTGGTCGGTGAGTTCGTTATCCCGGAACTGCTCGGCGGTCCGGAAACCCTGATGATCGGTAAAGTGCTCTGGCAAGAGTTCTTTAACAACCGTGACTGGCCGGTGGCGTCCGCCCTGGCGGTGGTAATGCTGGCGATTCTGATCGTGCCGATTCTGCTCTTCAACCGTAGTCAGGCCAAAGAGATGGAGGGCAGGGCATGAAGCGTTTCAGTTTCTCCAAGCTGATGTTGATCGTGGGCTTGCTGTTCATCTACCTGCCTATGCTGATCCTGGTGATCTACTCGTTCAACGCCTCGAAGCTGGTGACGGTCTGGGGCGGCTGGTCGGTCAAATGGTACGTCGGCCTGCTCGACAACAGCCAGTTGATGGGCTCGGTGATGCGCTCTCTGGAAATCGCCTGCTACACCGCGATTGCCGCCGTGGCGCTGGGCACCCTGGCAGCCTTCGTGCTGACCCGGGTGACACGCTTCAAGGGCCGTACCCTGTTCGGTGGCCTGGTCACCGCGCCGCTGGTAATGCCTGAGGTAATCACCGGTCTGTCACTGTTGCTGCTGTTCGTGGCCATGGCGCAGATGATCGGCTGGCCGCAGGAGCGCGGTATCGTGACCATCTGGATCGCGCATACCACCTTCTGTGCTGCCTATGTGGCGGTGGTGGTGTCGGCACGTCTGCGTGAGCTGGATCTTTCCATCGAAGAAGCGGCCATGGACCTGGGTGCCAAGCCGTGGAAGGTGTTCTTCCTGATCACCATCCCGATGATCGCACCGTCGCTGGCGGCGGGCGGCATGATGTCCTTTGCCCTGTCGCTGGACGACCTGGTACTGGCCAGCTTCGTGTCCGGTCCGGGCTCGACCACCTTGCCGATGGAAGTCTTCTCTGCCGTGCGTCTGGGCGTGAAGCCGGAAATCAACGCCGTGGCCAGCCTGATCCTGCTGTCGGTGTCGCTGGTGACCTTCATGGTCTGGTACTTCAGCCGTCGTGCCGAAGAACGTCGCCGCCGGGCGATCCAGCAAGCGATCGAGGAAAGTGCTGCCGATTCGTGGAAACAACCGGACGTGGGGCGCGCCGCGACGCCGGTTTCGGCTTGACCTGAAAAACATCGCGGGGCAATCCCGCTCCCACCGGGATCATGCAGAACTGGTGGGAGCGGGCTTGCCCCGCGATGAGGTTCAATCCGGCCAATACCAGGCCGGCTCATCCAGCATCCCCTGACCCGCCACCCGGGTCTGTCCCAGTAGCTTCTCCAGCACAATCGAATTGCAGCTCGCATCCTGTTCCAGCGCTGCCACCAGCCGCCGTGGGTGCGACACCACCCATACCTGGCAGTGTTCGGTAGCGCGAATGATCAAGCGCGCCAGCGCCGGCAGCAGGTCCGGGTGCAGGCTGGTCTCCGGCTCATTGAGGACCATCATGGTCGGCGCTCTGGGGCTCAACAGGGCGGCCACTAGCAGCAGGTAACGCAAGGTCCCGTCCGACAGCTCGGCGGCAGACAGCGGTCGCAGCAAGCCTTCCTGGTGGAACTGCAGGCTGAACTGGCCGCCAGGTACCGCATCGATGGTCAGGTGTGAGCCAGGGAAAGCGTCGCCAATCGTATCCCACAGCGCCTGGGCATCGCCGATCTCGATAATGGTTTGCAGCGCTGCGGCCAGGTCGCGGCCATCGTGATGCAGCACCGGGGTGCGCGTACCCAGCTGTGGCCGTCGCGCCGGTGCATCGCGATCAGTACGAAAGTGATCGTAAAAGCGCCAGCCACGGATGCGTTCGCGCAGGTGCAGCACTTCAGGTGAAGAGCGCAGGTTACCGACCTGGTCGAAGAGACTGTCGAAGTCCGGAGTGTGCTGGGCCAGTACGTCCCATCGACGTTCCTCACGGGCGCGGACCATAGCGCCCTGGCGATCTACCAACAGGCTGGCCGGGCGATAGAGCGGACCCGCCCAGATGCATTCGCGCTTGATCTGCGGGTCCAGGGTGAAGCGCGAAGGGATTGGCGAGCCTTGCCCCGGGAGCATGAAGTGGCCGCTGGACGCGGGCAGGCCAAGGCCGATGGCATACCCGAAATCCTCGCTGGCAAAACCCAGGCGCAGACGCTTGGCTTCCTGGCGCGGCCCACCCTCGACGGCCACTTCACCGCGACTCATGCGCCGGCTGATGCGCTCGGGACCGGCCCAGAAGGTCGACTCCAGTCCGCCTTCACCGGCCAGGGCGTTGACGACGCCGCCCTGAGCGGTTTCAGCGAGAAGGCGCAAGGCTTTGTACAGGTTCGACTTGCCGCTGCCGTTGGGGCCGGTGATGACGTTCAGGCGCGCCAGGGGCAGCACCAGATGATTGATTGAACGGTAATTGGCGACGGCCAGGGTGGTCAGCATCTTGGCGTCCTTGCGCAGGCAGTGGGTGCGCAGTATCTCTTATTCACAAATCGTTGAAAGAATTGAGTTCGCTCAAGCGGCGCCGGAAAGCCTGATCTACGCTAACACTCGCATCTCTGTATCGATCTGACACTGCAAGGAGCCTGCATGACGGTGTTGCGTACGGTATCAATCGTCAGTCTGGGCTTGGTCCTCGTGCTAACTGGCTGCGACAAAAAGAACACTGACGAAATCGAGCTGCCCAGGGTAGCCGTACAACGTGTTCAACACAGCGACTTTGCGGCATCCGTGACCCTCACTGGCGATGTCCAGGCACGGGTGCAGGCGGATCAGTCGTTTCGCGTGGGTGGCAAGATCATTTCCCGCAGCGTTGATGTCGGCGATCACGTCAAGGCCAATCAGGTCCTGGCCCGTCTTGACCCCAAGGACCTGCAGGCCAATGTCGATTCGGCCAAGGCCGAAGTATTCGCCGAACAGGCGCGGGTCACCCAGACCGCCGCGGCGTTTGTCCGTCAGCAGAAGCTGTTGCCCAAGGGCTATACCAGCCAAAGTGAATACGACTCGGCCCAGGCTGCGTTGCGCAGCAGCCAGAGCGCCTTGAAAGCCGCCCAGGCGCAACTGGCCAATGCCCGTGACCAGCTGAGCTACACCGCACTTGTGTCTGATGCGGCCGGGGTCATAACCGAGCGCCAGGCCGAAGTAGGGCAGGTCGTGCAGGCCACGGCGCCGATCTTCAGCCTGGCCCACGATGGCGACCGCGATGCGGTGTTCAATGTCTACGAATCCCTGTTGGTCGCCCCGCCCAGTAGCGAAACAATCATCGTCAGTCTGGTGGATAACCCGAAAATCCAGGCCAAGGGTCATGTGCGGGAGATTACCCCGACGGTGTCGGCACAGAGCGGCACGGTGCAGGTCAAGGTGGCGCTGCGCGATGTACCGCCCGGCATGGAGCTGGGTTCGGCGGTCACCGCCACTGGCCAAACCCAGGGTAAGCCCAGTATCGAACTGCCTTGGTCAGCGTTGACCAAAGCCCTGCATGATCCGGCCGTGTGGGTGGTGGGTGAGGGCGATAAGGTCAGCCTGCAAGAGGTCAAAGTCAGTCGCTATCTCACCGGCAAGGTGGTGATCGGTGACGGCCTGAAAGGTGGAGAAACCGTGGTGGTAGCAGGTGGGCAGTTGCTCAACCCGGGCATGCAGGTGGAAATCGCGCCGCTCAAAGACATCGGGGTGGCCGAATGAAAGCACTCACACTTGGCCTGTGCAGCGTTGTGTTGCTGGCGGGTTGCGGTAAAGAGACAACGGAATCGGAGCCGATCCGCCCGGTGCTGTCGGTTGTCGTCCAGCCTCAGGTACAAGCCAACCTGGGACGATTCGCTGGCACCATCCAGGCCCGTTACGAGAGTACTCTGGGCTTTCGTGTGGCCGGTCGTATCGCCCGGCGTTGGGTCGATGTCGGCAGTGAGGTAAAGCCGGGCGATATTCTGGCCAGCCTTGATCCGGCCGATCAGCGCAATCAGCTGCGCGCAGCCGAAGGCGACCTGGCCAAGGTCCAGGCACAGTGGATCAATGCCCAGGCCGATGCGCGTCGCCAGCAACAGTTGTTCGACCGCGGTGTCGGTGCCCAGGCGCAACTGGACATCGCCCAGACCAACCTGAAAACCACCGGCGCTTCGCTGGAGCAAGCGCGAGCCGCGGTCAGCCAGGCTCGCGATCAGCTGGGTTACAGTGAACTGCACACCGACCATGGCGCAGTGGTTACCAACTGGCAGGCCGAAGCGGGTCAGACCGTCAGTGCCGGTCAGGCAGTGGTGACCCTGGCCCGACCGGATATCAAAGAGGCGGTCATCGACTTGCCGACCTACCTGGCGGAACAGTTGTCTACTGATTTCAGGTTTGTGGTGGCTTCGCAACTCGATCCGGATATCAACACCACCGCCACCTTGCGCGAGCTTGAGCCCCAGGCCGACGCGGCCACCCGAACCCGTCGCGCACGCCTGACCCTGGCCAACACCCCCGAGGCGTTCTACCTGGGTACGGCCATCAGTGTCACGTTGACCTCAGCGGTGTCGCCGCGCAGCGAGTTGCCCGCTTCAGCGCTGCTGGAAAGTGACGGCCAGACCCGGGTATGGGTGGTCGACCCGCAACAGAAAACTGTGGCCACCCGTGACGTGAAACTGCTTGAACGCACCCCTTCCAGCGTGGTGCTGAGTTCGGGCGTGCAGGCAGGGGAGCGTGTGGTAACAGCTGGTGTGAACAGCCTGAAACCAGGCCAGAAAGTCATAGTCGATGAGGAAGACCCACGATGAAAGGAAGCTTCAACCTGTCGGAGTGGGCGCTGAAGCACCAATCCTTTGTCTGGTACCTGATGTTCGTCAGCTTGCTGATGGGTGTGTTCTCCTACATGAATCTGGGGCGCGAGGAAGACCCTTCATTCACGATCAAAACCATGGTCATCCAGACCCGCTGGCCGGGAGCGACTCAGGATGAAACCCTGCTGCAGATCACCGACCGCATCGAGAAAAAGCTCGAAGAGCTGGATTCGCTCGACTATGTGAAAAGCTACACCCGACCGGGTGAGTCGACGGTCTATGTCAACTTGCTGGATACCACGCCGGCCAAGGACATTCCTGAAATCTGGTACCAGGTGCGCAAGAAGATCCAGGATATTCGCGGTCAGTTTCCCCAGGGTATCCAGGGGCCGGGATTCAACGACGAGTTCGGTGACGTCTACGGGTCGATCTACGCCTTTACAGCCGACGGTCTGAACATGCGGCAGCTGCGCGATTATGTCGAGCAGGTGCGTGCCGAGATCCGCGAAGTACCCAACCTGGGCAAGGTCGAGATGATCGGCGCCCAGGACGAGGTGTTGTACCTGAACTTCTCGACCCGCAAGCTGGCCTCGTTCGGCATCGATCAGCGCCAGGTGCTGCAAGCCTTGCAAACCCAGAACGCGGTGACGCCGGCCGGGGTGATCGAAGCCGGGCCCGAGCGGGTGTCGGTGCGCACTACCGGTCAGTTCGCCTCGGAGAAAGACCTGGAAACGGTCAACCTGCGGATCAATGACCGCTTCTTCCGCCTGGCGGACATCGCCGAGATCCAGCGCGGCTACGTCGACCCGCCTGCACCGATGTTCCGCTACAACGGACAGCCTGCGATCGGTCTGGGCATCGGCATGAAGGCCGGTGGCAACATCCAGGCGTTCGGCGCCGATTTGCACAAAATGATGGACCGGGTGATCAGTGAGCTACCGGTGGGTGTCGGGGTGCACACCGTGTCCGATCAGGCTGTGGTGGTGGAGGAAGCGGTCGGAGGCTTCACCAGCGCATTGTTCGAGGCCGTGGTCATCGTTCTGGTGGTGAGTTTCGTCAGCCTCGGGGTGCGCGCCGGTCTGGTGGTGGCCTGTTCGATTCCGCTGGTACTGGCCATGGTGTTCATTTTCATGGAGTACAGCGGCATCACCATGCAGCGGATCTCCCTGGGTGCCTTGATCATTGCCCTGGGCCTGTTGGTGGACGACGCGATGATTACCGTGGAGGTGATGGTCACGCGCCTGGAAATGGGCGAGACCAAGGAGCAGGCGGCGACTTTCGCCTACACCTCGACGGCATTCCCGATGCTCACCGGTACCCTGGTGACGGTGGCCGGGTTCATGCCGATCGGCCTCAATGCCAGTTCGGCGGGAGAATACACCTACACCTTGTTTGCGGTGATCGCCGCGGCATTACTGGTGTCCTGGGTGGTAGCCGTGGTGTTTGCCCCGGTGCTCGGCGTGCACATCCTCAATGCCAAGGTCAAAGCCCATGACGAAGAGACCGGCCGTGTCGGCAAGGCGTTCGAGCACAGCCTGTTGTGGTGCATGCGCCATCGCTGGCTGACCATTATCGGTACCATTTTGCTGTTTTTGCTGGCGTTGTTTTGCATGCGGTTCGTGCAGAACCAGTTCTTCCCCTCTTCGGACCGCCCGGAGATTCTTGTCGACCTCAACCTGCCACAGAACGCCTCGATCGAGGAAACCCGCAAAGCGGTGGATAAGCTTGAGGCAACCCTCAAGGGTGATCCTGACATCGAGCGCTGGAGCACCTATATCGGTCAGGGCGCTATTCGCTTCTATCTGCCACTGGACCAGCAATTGCAGAACCCTTACTACGCCCAGTTGGTGATCGTGAGTAAAGGTTTCGCGGAGCGCGAAGTGCTGATCAAACGCTTGAAGCAGCGTTTGCGCGAAGACTTCGTCGGTATCGGCAGCAACGTCCAGTCGCTGGAAATGGGGCCGCCGGTAGGCTTGCCGATCCAGTACCGGGTGATGGGCAAGGATATTGACGAGGTACGCAAATACACCGTTGGCCTGGCGACCTTGCTCGACAACAATGACCACATCGGCGAGATGATTTACGACTGGAACGAGCCGGGCAAAGTCCTGCGCGTCGAAATCGCCCAGGACAAGGCGCGACAGCTCGGCCTGTCGTCCGAGGACGTGGCCAATGTCATGAACAGCATTGTCAGCGGCACGCAGATCACCCAGGTGAACGACAATATCTACCTGATCAACGTTGTCGCCCGCGCCGTAGACACTGAGCGCAGCTCGCCGCAGACCCTGCAGAACCTGCAGATCGTCACCCCCAACGGCACCTCGATTCCGTTGCTGGCCTTTGCCACCGTACGCTACGAACTGGAGCAGCCGCTGGTCTGGCGCCGCGACCGCAAGCCAACCATCACCGTCAAAGCTGCAGTGCGTGGTGATATCCAGCCGACCGACCTGGTGCGTGAGCTCAAGCCACAGATCGACGAATACGCCAGCAAACTACCCTCGGGCTACAAGATCGAAACCGGCGGTACGGTAGAGGCCAGCGGCAAGGCCCAGGGCCCGATTGCCAAAGTGTTGCCGCTGATGCTGTTCCTGATGGGCACCTTCCTGATGATCCAGTTGCACAGTGTGCAGAAGCTGTTTCTGGTGGCCAGTGTGGCGCCGCTGGGCTTGATCGGTGTAGTCCTGGCGCTGGTGCCTACGGGCACGCCCATGGGCTTTGTGGCAATCCTCGGGATTCTCGCGCTGATCGGCATCATCATCCGCAACTCGGTGATCCTCGTGACCCAGATCGACGAGTATGAGGGGCAGGGGTTCTCGCCGTGGGCAGCAGTGCAGGAAGCCACCAACCACCGCCGACGGCCGATTCTATTGACGGCGGCAGCGGCCAGCCTGGGCATGATCCCCATCGCCCGTGAGGTGTTCTGGGGGCCGATGGCTTACGCGATGATCGGCGGGATTATCATCGCAACCCTGCTGACCTTGCTGTTCCTGCCGGCCCTGTATGTGGCCTGGTACAAGATCAAGGAGCCTCAGGCTAACGAGCGCGTATAAAAATAGATATCAATTGCGAATATGTCTCATCTTCTGCTAGCGTGCGCTCACCTTGAGATTCACTGCCAGGAAGTGCCGTGTCTTCGTGGAATTCGCAGATTGCCCGGTTGTTCGCCGAGCACAAAAAAGCCCTGGAGGCCTTTGTTGCTCGGCGCACCGGCAATACTCAGGTCGCAGCCGATTTGACCCAGGAGTCGTTCTTGCGCCTGGCGCGGCTGCCTGCCGACAAAAAAATCGATAATCTGCCCGCCTTTCTGTTCACGATTGCCAGCAACCTGATTCGCGACCATCAGCGCCAGATGATCCGCCGCGAGCATCGGGAAGTGGGCGAACCCAGTGATGAACTGCCCTGCGACTCGCCGGGGGCCGAAGAGCAACTGGCGGCCATGCAGGAGCAAGCTCTGATGCATGACGCCATCCAGGCCTTGCCCGAGGCGACTCGGCACATCTTCCTGCTTTACCATGTCGACGAATGTTCCTACCGGGAGATCGGCGAACGGCTGAAAGTCTCCCCGCGTAGTGTCGAATACCAATTGCGTCGTGCACTGATCGATTGCCGGGCCTTCATCAAGGCGCGACTGCTCAGTGACACGCAGGGGCCGCCTTTGTGAACCGGCCCTTCGCAGCTACGGATACGCCGATGATCGACCCGAATGTCACCGATGCTGACGACGACCTGTTCGCCGAGGCCAGTGGCTGGTACTACCGTTTGCAGGCTGAAGACCTCAGTGCTGACGAGCACGAAGCCTTCACGAGCTGGCTGGCGCAGGGACCGAGCCAGGTCCGGGCGTGGAATGAAGTGCTCGATTTGCTCGGTGCCTTGCGCGAGCCCGCCAGACAGCTTCGTCAGGCTCAGCGTGCCCGTTGGCGCGCACCGCGCTTGCGGGTCTGGGCCAGTGCCGCTGCGGTGTTGCTGATGATCGGTGTGCTGATTGCCAGCCCCTGGCCGGACCGCTGGCGTGCTGACTACGCGACGGTTACGGGTGAGTCGCGCACGCTGGCCCTGGCCGATGGATCACAGCTGCAACTCAATACCGACACCGCCGTGCAGGTCGAGTTGAGCGACGGGGAGCGGCGGGTGCGTCTGCTGCGGGGAGAGGCGTGGTTCGACGTCAGCCATGATCCGTCGCGGCCCTTTCTGATTCGCTCCGGTAACGGCTGGGTGAAGGTCGTCGGCACCCGCTTCAGTGTCGCCCAGCAGGGTAAGCAGACCCTGGTGCGAGTTGCCCAGGGCAGGGTTCAGGTCAGTGTCGACGAGGGTCAATCGGTGCTGCTCGATCCAGGGCACGGCGTCGAGTACAGCGGTTTGCAACTGGGTAGTGAGCACGGCTTTGATGTCGCCGCTGAGTTCGCCTGGCGCCAGCGCCAGCTGGTATTCCGCCAGCAACCGCTGGCTGAGGTGGTCGAAGCGCTGAACCGCTACTGGCCAGGGAAGACCCTGGTGCTTGGCGATGCCCTGCGTCAGCGCAAGGTGTCCGGGGTGTTTGAAATCGACAAGCCCGACGCCGTACTCAAAGCCTTGACCCACACTTTGGGTCTGCGTGCCGAGCAGTACACGCCCTATCTGCGTGTGCTGCGCGAAGGCTAGAGAAAATATTTAAAAAAGTTTCAGGGTTTCCCCGAAGCCTGACGTCCTTGATCTCGTAGGCGCAAATAATAAGCACTCTCAGACAGTGCGGCGCGATTAAACGACTTCGACGATTTGGGGGAGCTTCACTGATGGATAACACCACCGCCACCCGGCGCCTGCCTGGCCTGCCGACTCTACTGAGCCTGGCCATTGCCCTGGGCTGCAGCACACTGGCCATGCCGACGCTGGCTGCACCTGCTGCGCAAGCCCAGGCTTATCAGTTCCAGATTCCGGCGCAATCGCTGGACGGGGCGTTGGCGGCCTTCAGTGCGGTGACCCGGGTGCAGGTACTGGTCGGCGCCGAGATGACCCAAGGTCTGCGCTCCCCGGGCCTCAGTGGCAGTTATCCACAGAACCAGGCGCTGGCCCGACTGCTGGCCGGCACCGGCCTGAGCGCAACCTACATCGACAGTGACAGTGTCACCCTGGAAAAGCGCGAGTCAGGTGATGAGGCGTTGCAGCTGGGGGCAACGATGGTCGGTGGCAAGGTACTGGGAGCCACCACTGAAGGCAGCCAGTCCTATACCACGGGTGCGCTGACCATCGGTAAAGGCGAGCAGAAGCTCAAGGACATCCCGCAATCGGTGTCGGTCGTCACTCGCCAGCGTATGGACGACCAGAACATGAACAGCCTGCAGGACGCGATGCGCCAGGTCACTGGCGCGACCATCAAGAGCTATAACTCCGGCTCAAGCCTCAACGATGTTTACCTGCGTGGTTTCCTGGTCGATCAGGTGCAGGTCGATGGGGTTTCGCAAATGACCGGTCAGGGCGACCTGATGACCAGCTTCGACCTGGCGATGTTTGACCGGGTCGAGGTGTTGCGCGGGCCTTCCGGCCTGTACCAGAGCTCGGGCGAGCCGGGTGGCACCATCAACCTGGTGCGCAAGCGCGCTCTGGGTCAGTTTGCCCTCAGTGGCGAGCTGTCTGCCGGCTCCTACGATCACTATCACTCGACTGTGGATATCACCGGCCCGTTGAATAGCGACGGCAGCCTGCGCGGACGCTTTGTCACCGCCTATGAAGACAACAAGTCCTTCGTCGACTATGCCCAGAACGAACGGCCGATGGTCTACGGTCGACTGGAGTACGACGTCACGCCGGATACCACGTTGTCTCTGGGCGGCGCTTACCAGCACAACCACTCCACTCCGGCCTTCGGTCTGCCGGCCTATGCCAATGGCAAGCTGCTGGATGTCAGCCGCTCGACATTTGTCGATGCCAAGTGGAACGAACTGGACGAGCACGTCTGGGAAAGCTTCTTCGAGGTCGACCATGCCCTGGAAAACGGCGGTCAGTTCAAGACCTCGCTGACCTATCGCGATGCCGAAACTCCGACCCGTAACTTCACCTGGAGCGACGGTGCCGTAGACCCGGCTACCGGTGCCAGTTCGGCCGTGGCCTATTCCTACTACACCCATATCAAGAGCCTGGGCCTGGACAGCTTTGTCACCCTGCCGGTGGAAGCCTTTGGCCGTACCCACGAATTTACCGCGGGGGCCGAGTACCAACATCTGGACAAGGACTTCACCTACGGTGGTGGCGAATACTTCGACACCAACGTGTTTGATCCGGGCAGCATCAACATCCCCAAGCAAAAGTACGAGATGGATAACGGCAACTGGTCGAAATCCCACCAGTACGGCCTCTATGCCCGCAGCAAAATCAGCGCTACCGATTGGCTCGACGTGATCCTCGGCAGCCGCGTGACCTGGTTCGAAAGCGAGGCGCGCAACGCCAACGCCTTCTTCAATAACTTCAACAGCACCGAAACCAACATCGACCGCAAGTTCATCCCCTATGGTGCGTTGGTGGCCAAGCTGACCCCCGAACTGTCCGCTTACGCCAGCTACACCAGCGTGTTCAAACCGCAGACCGAGGTCGATGCCGATAGCCAGACCATCGCCCCGCGCAAGGGTAAGCAATACGAACTGGGGCTCAAGCGTGAGTTCTACGACGGTCGCCTGAACGGCAGCGTCGCGGTGTTCCGCATCTACGACGAGAACCGCGCGGAGCTGGTTGCCAACAACCAGTACAACGAGCCTCAGGGCAAGATCCGCAGCCAGGGCTGGGAAACCGAACTGAGCGGTAATCTGACTGACAACTGGAGTATCTCCACTGGCTACGCGTTCACCATGCTCAAGTCGCTGAGCGGCGAAGACACCAACCAGGGCACGACCATCACGCCGAAGCACAACTTCAACCTGTGGACGAACTACGAGTTTACCGATGGGCCACTGAAGGACTTCAACGTTGGCGGTGGGGTGCGTGCGGTCAGTGCCACCTACTACAAGCGTGACGTCGACTTTGTCCAGGGCGGCTATGCGATCACCACGGCCCAGGTCGGCTACAAGTTCAACGAGCACCTGTCGGCCAAGCTGACGGCCAACAACCTGTTCGACCGCACTTACTACGAGCGGGTGGACAGCTCCTGGGGTTCGAACTTCTATGGCGAGCCGCGCAACCTGACGCTGACCCTGCGCGCCAAATATTGAGCCGGAAGGCTTTGTAGCCATCGCGGGGCAAGCCCGCTCCCACAAGGCATCGACAACCTGTGGGAGCGGGCTTGCCCCGCGAATATCGCGTTACAGACCGTCGAGCATCGCCTTGTTACGAACAGCACCCTTGTCGGCACTGGTGGCCAGCAGGGCGTAGGCTTTCAGGGCGGTGGTCACTTTACGTGGGCGCACTTCCACCGGCTTCCAGCCTTTCTTGTCCTGTTCGACGCGGCGTGCCGCCAGCTCTTCATCGCTGACCAGCAGGTTGATCGAGCGGTTAGGGATGTCGATCAGTACCTTGTCGCCATCCTGCACCAGGCCGATGGCGCCGCCGGCAGCGGCTTCCGGAGAAGCGTGGCCGATGGACAGGCCCGAGGTACCGCCGGAGAAGCGGCCGTCGGTGAGCAGGGCGCAGGCTTTGCCCAGGCCTTTGGACTTCAGGTAGGAGGTCGGGTAGAGCATTTCCTGCATGCCCGGGCCGCCTTTCGGGCCTTCGTAGCGAATGATGACGATATCGCCTTCTTTCACTTCGTCGGCAAGGATGCCGCGCACGGCGCTGTCCTGGCTTTCGAAGATTTTCGCGTTGCCTTCGAAGACGTGGATCGACTCGTCGACACCGGCAGTCTTCACCACGCAACCGTCCAGGGCGATGTTGCCGTAGAGCACGGCCAGGCCGCCTTCTTGCGAGTAGGCGTGCTCAACGCTGCGGATGCAGCCGTTTTCACGGTCGTCATCCAGGGTCTCCCAACGGGTCGACTGGCTGAATGCAGTCTGGGTCGGAATACCGGCAGGGCCGGCCTTGAAGAAGTGATGCACCGCTGCGTCGTCGGTCTGGGTGATGTCCCACTTGGCGATGGCTTCTTCCATGCTCGGGCTGTGCACGGTCGGCAGGTCGGTGTGCAGCAGACCGCCACGGGCCAGCGAGCCGAGGATGCTGAAGATGCCGCCAGCGCGGTGGACGTCTTCCATGTGGTACTTCTGGATGTTCGGCGCAACTTTGCACAGCTGCGGCACTTTGCGCGACAGGCGATCGATATCGCGCAGGTCGAAATCGATCTCGGCTTCCTGGGCGGCGGCCAGCAGGTGGAGGATGGTGTTGGTTGAACCACCCATGGCGATGTCGAGCATCATGGCGTTCTCGAACGCCTTGAAGTTGGCGATGTTACGCGGCAGAACGCTCTGGTCGTTGTCGCCATAGTAGCGCTTGCACAGCTCGACGATGGTTCGCCCGGCCTGCAGGAACAGCTGTTCGCGGTCGCTGTGGGTGGCCAGGGTCGAACCGTTGCCCGGTAGGGCCAGGCCCAGTGCTTCGGTGAGGCAGTTCATCGAGTTGGCGGTGAACATGCCGGAGCACGAACCGCAAGTCGGGCAGGCGCTGCGCTCGTACTCGGCGACTTTTTCATCGGAGGCGGTCGAGTCGGCGGCGATGACCATGGCATCGACCAGGTCCAGGCCATGGCTGGCCAGTTTGGTTTTGCCGGCTTCCATCGGCCCGCCGGAGACGAAGATCACCGGGATGTTCAGGCGCAGGGCAGCCATCAGCATGCCGGGGGTGATCTTGTCGCAGTTGGAGATGCACACGATGGCGTCGGCGCAGTGCGCGTTAACCATGTACTCCACCGAGTCAGCGATGATCTCGCGGCTAGGCAGCGAATAGAGCATGCCGTCGTGGCCCATGGCGATGCCATCGTCGACCGCAATGGTGTTGAACTCTTTGGCCACGCCACCGGCGCGTTCGATCTCGCGGGCGACCAGTTGGCCCAGGTCCTTCAGGTGCACGTGGCCCGGGACGAACTGGGTGAACGAGTTGGCGATGGCGATGATCGGCTTTTTGAAGTCGTCGTCTTTCATCCCGGTGGCACGCCACAGAGCGCGTGCGCCGGCCATATTGCGGCCGTGGGTGGACGTTTTCGAGCGGTAATCAGGCATGAAGCACTCCTGGCGGCTAATCAGGTAACAAAAAGGGGAGTGAGCTTCTCTTGTCCTTTGTACCGAAGGCAGGTGGCCGCTGGTACGGATGAAGCCGAGATCGCCGCGGGATCGCCGTGCGCTCGGCCAGAGCTCATAAACCCGCCGGGGATGACTGGCGATGAATAGCCCGATTCTACACCGCTGGCGCTGTGAAGGAATGGCGTAATAGAGGGTTGGTGGCGAACGGCGGTGAGGATGCTCCGCGATTCGCGCGTAAGACACCTTGCTGGCCCGCTGTAAGACTGATCTGAAATACCTTGGAAACCCCTAAAAGCGGCTGTTTCCACCTGCCGGACTGGCTATTATCCCCGCGCCGCATGTGCGGCTCACGAGACGACACCCTTAATGGACCTTCCCAGTTTCAGTTCATCGCGAACTTACATTCTGGCACTGAACGCAGTGGCGTCAGGGCTGCCCGTTAGCTGAGCGACAATCATGCCGGTCGGCCTCCAGGCACCTGTGTCGCTGCCTGGAGATCGACATGACTACCTTTCACGAAGCAAACCTGGCCGGCTTGGCCTTGCCCCGCGAGCAAGCCCAGGCTCGTCGCGACGACCTGCTGCAGGCCGGTCGCTACCCGGAAGGCACCGCCGGGGCGCTGATGAGCAGCCACTACTCCTGCATCTGCAGCGGCCTGAGCGCCAGTCAGGCCATCGATATGCTGCGCCGCGAAGCCGCCGATGCCGAGACCATCTACCAGTCCTATGTGCTCGACGAGCAGGGCAATCTGCTCGGTACGTTGTCCTTGCGCGAGCTGATCCTGGCCACCCCGGAGCTGCCGGTAGAGCAATTGATGGTGCGTCCGGTGCTCAGTGTGAGCACCTTCACCTCCCAGGAAAAAGTCGCCAGGCTGATCAGTGAACACGATCTGCTGGCCTTGCCGGTTCTGGACAACGACGGGCGCCTGGTCGGCATCATCACCTGTGACGATGCCATGGATGTGGTGGTCGAGGAGGCCACCGAGGACTTTCACAAGGGCGCCCTGATAGGCACCCACCTGGGTAACCTGAAGACCGCGACGGTGGGTTTGCTCTACCGCAAGCGCGTGCTCTGGCTGGTGTTGCTGGTGTTTGGCAACTTGTTTTCCGGCGCCGGTATCGCTGCGTTCGAAGACACCATCGCCGCGCATATCGCCCTGGTGTTCTTTCTGCCGTTGCTGGTCGATAGCGGCGGTAATGCCGGCGCTCAGTCGGCAACCTTGATGGTGCGCGCGCTGGCCACGGGTGAAGTGGTCATGCGTGACTGGTTGAGTTTGCTCGGGCGTGAATGCGGCGTGGCGCTAGCCTTGGGTGGCACCATGGCGGTTGCGGTAGCTTCGTTGGGGGTATTGCGCGGTGGTCCGGATATCGCCCTGATCGTCGCCAGCAGCATGCTGGTGATTGTCCTGCTGGGCAGCTTGATCGGCATGAGTCTGCCGTTTCTACTCAGCCGCATGAATCTTGACCCGGCCACGGCCAGTGGGCCCTTGGTGACGTCGATTGCCGATGCTGCCGGGGTGCTGGTGTATTTCGGGATTGCTTCGCAGGTGCTGGAAATTTGAGTGCCCATCGCAGGGCAAGCCCGCTCCCACCGTGCCTCTGTGGGAGCGGGCTTGCCCCGCGATGTACTTTAGCTGTTAGGCAGCAGTCGGCAGGTGATGCTCTTGATGTAACGGGTTTCCGGGATCGCCGGGTGCACCGGGTGATCCGGACCCTGGCCGCCGCGTTCGAGCAACTGGATGTTGCGGTCCAGGTGACGGGCGCTGGTCAGCAGGATGTTCTGCAGGTCGTCCTCGGGCAAGTGCATCGAGCACGAAGCGCTGACCAGAATGCCGTCCTTGGTCAGCAGGCGCATGGCCTGTTCGTTCAGGCGACGGTAAGCGCCTTCACCGTTTTTCAGGTCTTTTTTACGCTTGATGAAGGCAGGCGGGTCGGCAACGATCACGTCGAAACGTTCTTCGGAAGCCTTCAGTTCCTTCAGTGCTTCGAACACGTCGCCTTCAATGCAGGTGAGTTTCTCGGCAATACCATTGAGCGCGGCGTTGCGCTCAACGCCATCGAGAGCAAAGCTCGAGGCATCGACGCAGAATACTTCGCTGGCACCGAAGGCACCGGCCTGCACGCCCCAGCCACCGATGTAGCTGAACAGGTCGAGGACGCGCTTGCCCTGGACGTACGGCGCCAGGCGCGCACGGTTCATGCGGTGGTCGTAGAACCAGCCGGTCTTCTGGCCTTCCATCACCGGGGCTTCGAACTTCACGCCGTTCTCTTCCAGGGCGACCCACTCCGGCACCAGACCGAACACGGTTTCGACGTAGCGGTTCAGGCCTTCGGCATCGCGGGCGGCCGAGTCGTTCTTGAACAGAATGCCGCTAGGCTTGAGCACCTGTACCAGGGCGGCGATGACGTCGTCCTTGTGCTGTTCCATGGTGGCCGATGCCAGCTGGACCACGAGGATGTCGCCGAAACGATCGACTACCAGGCCCGGCAGCAGGTCGGAATCGCCGTACACCAGGCGGTAGAACGGCTTGTCGAACAGGCGCTCACGCAGCGACAGGGCCACGTTGATGCGGTGCACCAGCAGCGATTTGTCCAGCGCAAGCTTCGCGTCACGCGACAGCAGGCGGGCACAGATCAGGTTGTTGGGGCTCATGGCAACGACGCCCAGGGCTTTGCCACCGGCGGTTTCCAGAATCGCCTGGTCACCGGCCTTGAAGCCATGCAGCGGGGTCGCGGCGACGTCGATTTCGTTGCTGTAAACCCACAGGTGGCCGGCGCGTAGGCGGCGGTCGGCATTGGCTTTGAGACGAAGGCTGGGCAGGGACATGACGTCGCTCCGGGAAAAAAGAGCGGGAGTATAACCCGATGCCCGCTGCGCCGATGGGAATAGCGACAAATTGCAACAGAGCAGTGGCCTTTCGCTTCACCGCTGGCCAGTACGATCGGGTTAGAATCGCCGCTCAGCCCCGAGTGTGTACATATGTCCCAGGAACTCTCCGCCGAACAGATCCAGCAAGCCTTGCAAGGCATCAGCGTGCCGCCACAGCCGCAGATCATGGTTGATCTCCAGTTCGAACAATACATGCCTGATCCCGACCTTGAGGTGATCGCCAAACTGATCTCCCAGGACCCAGGCTTGTCGGGCGCCTTGCTCAAGCTGGTGAACTCGCCGTACTACGGGTTGACCAACAAAATTGCCTCGATCCAGCGTGCGGTGAACCTGCTGGGCAGTCGCTCGATCATCAACCTGATCAACGCCCAGTCGATCAAGGGCGAGATGACCGACGACACCATCGTCACCCTCAACCGTTTCTGGGACACCGCCCAGGACGTGGCCATGACCTGCTTGACCCTGGCCAAGCGTATCGGCTCCCAGGCAGTGGACGAAGCCTATGCCCTGGGCCTGTTCCACGACTGCGGCGTGCCGCTGATGCTCAAGCGCTTCCCCGATTACATGGGTGTGCTCGAAGATGCCTACGCCAGTGCCGGCAGCGACAAGCGGGTTGTGGATACCGAGAACCAGGTGTTCAACACCAACCATGCCGTGGTCGGCTACTACACCGCCAAGTCCTGGCGCCTGCCCGAGCACCTGAGTAATGCCATCGCCAATCATCACAATGCCCTGGCGGTGTTCAGCGATGACTCGGCGCGTAACAGTCAGCTGAAAAACCTGCTGGCGATCCTGAAGATGGCCGAGCACATCTGCTCGTCGTACCGGGTACTGGGCAATCAGAGCGTCGACCACGAGTGGAATGCCGTTGGGCACCTGGTGCTCGACTATGTGGGGCTTTCCGAGTACGACTTTGAGAACCTCAAGCAGACTATTCGCGAATTGGGCGGTCACTGATTCATGCCGGAATTACCAGAAGTCGAGACTACCCGGCGCGGCATTGCGCCTTACCTGGAAGGCCAGCGCGTCAACCGGGTGATCGTGCGTGACCGGCGTTTGCGCTGGCCGATCCCCGAGGATCTCGATATTCGCCTGTCCGGGCAGCGCTTCGTCAAGATCGAGCGCCGCGCCAAGTACCTGCTGCTCAATGCCGAGGTCGGGACACTGATCAGTCACCTGGGTATGTCCGGCAACCTGCGCCTGGTCGAAATCGGTTTACCGGCAGCCAAGCATGAGCATGTGGATATCGAGCTGGAATCGGGCCTGGCCTTGCGCTATACCGATCCGCGCCGCTTCGGGGCGATGCTCTGGAGCCTCGATCCGCTCAACCACGAACTGCTGATCAAGCTTGGCCCGGAGCCGATGACCGACCTGTTCGACGGCGAGCGTCTGTTCAAGATGTCGCGGGGCAAGTCGATGGCGGTCAAGCCGTTCATCATGGACAACGCGGTGGTGGTCGGGGTCGGAAATATTTATGCGACCGAAGCGCTGTTTGCCGCGGGCATCGACCCGCGCCGCGAGGCCGGGAGTATTTCGAGGGCGCGTTACCTGAAGCTGGCCATCGAGATCAAACGCATCCTTGCCTGCGCGATCGAGCGCGGCGGTACCACCTTGCGCGACTTTGTCGGCGGTGATGGCCAGCCGGGCTATTTCCAGCAGGAACTGTTCGTCTACGGGCGGCGGGAAGAGCCCTGCAAGGTCTGCGGCAGCATTCTGCGTGAGGTCAAACTGGGGCAGCGCGCCAGCGTATTCTGCCCACGTTGCCAGAAGTAAGCGTGCTCAGCGCGGGCTGAGCACGTCGGCGGCACCCACGCCACGTGGGTCGCTGGCGGCTTCGAGGGTCTGCCTGGATTTATCCCAGTACAACACTTGTTGATTACCGTAGGTGCGGCCTAAATCCTTGAGCTGATAGCCGCGTGCCTGCAATTCGCGCTGCTGTTCGGTGCTGAACGCGCCGGGTTCGTGCTCGACCACATCGGGCAGGTACTGGTGGTGATAACGCGGCACTGCGGGCCAGCTGGCGACCGGCTTGCCTTCGAGAAAACCCAGCATCGACAGCAGCACCATGCTCGGAATACGGCTGCCGCCGGGTGTACCGAAGGCGGCGAACTGCGTCGGGCTCTCGATGAAACTCGGGCTCATGCTCGACAGCGGCCGTTTGCCGGCGGCCACGGCATTGGCCTGGCTGCCGGCCAGGCCGTAGCTGTTGCTGCCACGCGGGTCGGCGGCGAAGTCGTCCATCTCGTTGTTCAATACCACGCCAGTACCGGGTGCGCTGAAGGCTGCGCCGAAGGGCAGGTTGACCGAAAGCGTCGCGGCCACGGCATTGCCCTCGGCATCGATCACCGCGAAGTGGGTGGTGTGGTCGCCTTCGCGCCAGGCCGGAGCGGGTGGCAAGCTGCTGCTGGGCGTCGCCTGGCGCACATCGATGCTGTCGGCAAGACTGGTCAGGTAATTGCGTGCCAGCAGTTGTGGCAGTGGATTGCTCACGTAGTCCGGATCACCGAGCAGGCCACGGTCGCGGTAGGCCCGGCGCAGCACTTCCAGCACGTAATGGCTGCGCTGCACCGGCTCGGCGCTCTGCCAGGGCAGACGCTGGAGCATGGCCAGGCTCTGGGCCAGGGCTACACCGCCGGCTGAGGGCGGCGGGGCGCTGATCAGTTCGCGCTGATCGGCCAGCTGGTAGCGCAACGGTTCGCGTTTGGCCGTGCGGTAGTTGGCCAGGTCATCCAGGCTCCAGATACCGCCAGCGTCTTGTACACCTTGCACCATAGCCTGGGCGGTCGGGCCGCTGTAGAAGCCGTCGCGTCCCTGCTGGGCAATGCGCTCAAGGGTTACGGCCAGTTCCGGTTGGCGGATCTGTGCGCCAAGCGCGGGGACTTCACCGTTCTTGAGGAACAATCGGGCGCTTTCCGGATCGTCGCGCAGGGCGCTCAGGCGCATCTTGGCCCGGTCGCGATAGATACGGTCGACAGTGAAGCCCTGGTTGGCCAGACGAATGGCCGGCGCCAGAGTGTTCTTGAGCGGCAGTTTGCCGTAGTGCGCGGCGAGGTCGGCGAGCGCTGCCGGCAAGCCCGGAATCGCCGCCGCCAGCGGGCCATTGATGGACAGGCCAGGCTGGACCTTGCCGTCCTTCAGGTACATGGCTTCGCTGGCTTTGCCCGGCGCACGCTCGCGGGCGTCGATAAAGGCGTAGCGGGCGGGCGTGTCGCCTTCGCGCAGGAGGAAGAAACCACCGCCACCCAGCCCGGAGCCATAAGGCTCTACGACGGCCAGCGCAGCACTGACCGCAATAGCGGCATCGAAGGCGTTACCGCCCTGTTCGAGGATTTCCCGCGCCGCGGCGGTAGCTTCGGCATGCGGGCTGGCAATCGCGGCACGCCCCGGGCCTTGTGCCTGGGCACTGGCCGCCCCTAGCGCCAGAGCGGCGCCAAGAATGAACGGAGCGAGCCTGGCGACGAACGGCATCAGGCCTTGCCGGTGATTTTGCGGTACTTGGCCATCAGTTCTTCTTCGGTCTCCGGATGGGCTTCATCCAGCGGGATGCAGTCAACCGGGCAGACTTGCTGGCACTGTGGCTCGTCATAGTGGCCGACGCACTGGGTGCACAGGTTCGGGTCGATCACGTAGATCTCTTCGCCCTGGGAGATAGCGGCGTTCGGGCACTCGGGTTCGCAGACGTCGCAGTTGATGCAATCGTCGGTGATGATCAGGGACATGGGGACTCCGGCCAGGGCTCAGAACCCGGGCAATTTGTAAACCAATGGGCACAATTGTGCCGCATTAGCGCCCGCAGTGCACGCGGGCGCCGTGGTCAAATCACCGATGTCACTTCTTGAAGCGTTCGGTCAGGGCATCGGCCACTATCGGATGGACGAATTTGGTGATGTCGCCACCGAGCGCCGCGATTTCCCGGACCAGGGTCGAGGAAATGAACGAATAGCGCTCCGAAGGGGTGAGGAACAGGCTTTCGACGTCCGGTGCCAACTGGCGGTTCATGTTCGCCAGCTGGAACTCGTACTCGAAGTCGGAGACGGCCCGCAGGCCGCGCAGGAACACATTGGCCTGCTGTTCCTTGGCAAAGTGCGCCAACAAGGAGGAGAAGCCGATGACTTCGACATTGGGCAGGTGCTTGGTGACCTCACGAGCCAGTTCCACCCGTTGTTCCAGCGGGAACAGCGGGTTTTTCTTCGGGCTGGCAGCGACCGCAATGATCACCTGGTCGAACAGCCGCGAGGCACGCTCGACCAGATCGCCATGGCCCTTGGTAATAGGGTCGAAAGTACCTGGGTACAACACTCGGTTCATCGCGTCGTCCTGGCAGGAGTGCGTTGGGGAGTCGGATGGTATCGCAGCAGTGGCAGTCGGCCAAGTCGCCTGCGCACGCTGAAGGCACTATAGACAGTGTGCCCATTTGTTGTCATCTACTGGCAACCAGGCGTTCGATCAGGCCATCGGTGAGCCGTGCGGTGAGTCCGTACACCGACAATTGCGGGTTGGCGCCGATGCTGGTGGGGAACAGCGAACCGTCGTGAATCGACAGGTTGGCCAGCTGATGATGGCGTCCGAGACTGTCGCAGACGGCCTGGCGCGGGTCTTCACCCATGGCGCAACCGCCCATGACATGGGCGCTGCCCAGGCGTGTGCGGAACAGTTCCAGGCTCAGACCGTCGATCATCTGCCGGGCTTCGCCGAGGGATTTCACGTAGCGGCCGGCGCTGTGCAGAGGCAGTACCGCTTCGGCACCGGCGGCAAACTGGATCTCGGCCATGCTGTGAAAGGCACGGCGCACCCCTTCCCAAGCGTAGGGCGATACCGGGTAATCGAGCACCGGCGAGCCATCACTGCGCAGTTGCACTTCGCCGCCGACACTATCCGGATGGAAACCGTCACGCAGCAGGGCGAGCATCACATGGGTATTGGGCAGTTGCTCCATGCGCATTGCATTGTCGTGACCGAAGCTGCCGAGCAGGGTACTGGCCAGGGCCGGGTGCAGCGGCGGTACCTCAAGTTTGTAGCCGATAGGGCCGGTGACGCCGTTGCGCCACTGGAAGTGGTCGGAGTAAATCGATTGCGGCGCGCCGTAGAACGGGTTGACCTTGTCTTTGAACTGCCCGGCGCTGAAGTTGACCAGGTGCAAGAAGGTTCGCTTGCCCAGGCGTGCGTGCGGGTCGGGTGCGTCCGAGCGCAGCAGCAGGGCCGGGCTGTTGATACCGCCGCCGGCGAGGATGTAGTGCCGCGCCTTGACCTGAATCTGCCGCCCGGTGGGGTTTACGCAGCGCTCATCCATGGCCTGGCATTGCAGGCCGCTGATGCGCTCGCCATCGTGGATCAGGCGGTCGGCGCGGGCCAGGTAGAGGAGTTCGCCACCCTTGTCCAGGGTTGCGGGAATGCTGGTGACCAGCATCGATTGCTTGGCATTGACCGGGCAGCCCATGCCGCAAAAACCCAGGTTCCAGCAGCCGCGCACGTTGCGCGGGATCACCTTCCAGCTGTAATCAAGGGCCTCGCAGCCGCGTTTGAGCACCTCGTTGTTGGCATTCGGCGGCATCACCCAGGGGGCGATGCCCAGGCGCTGTTCCATGCGTTCGAACCAGGGCGCCAGTTCGGCGCTGCTCAGGCCTTTGACGCCGTGCTCGCTGGCCCAGTGCTGCAGGGTCGGCTCCGGCGTGCGAAAGCTCGAAGTCCAGTTGATCAGGGTGGTGCCGCCCACCGCACGGCCCTGAAGGATGGTGATGGCGCCATCCTTGCTCATGCGTCCGATGCCTTCCTGGTAGAGGCTGGCGTAGGCCTGGTCTTCAAGCATGTGGAAGTCGCTGCTGGTCTTGAGTGGACCTTCTTCGATCAACAGCACCTTGAAACCCGCGGCGCTGAGCAGTTCGGCGCTGGTGGCACCACCGGCACCGCTGCCGATGATGGCGATATCCGCTTCCAGGGTCAGGTCCTGGTCCAGGCGTGAGGCGTCACGGGTTTTCCAGCCGCGGGCAATGCCGTCGCGGAATAGGTCGGGTACGGGCATCTTCAGCCTCTTGTCGTTATAGGTTGATTCAGATCTTGGGTGGGCCGGGGTAGCCACAGTGCGCCCAGGACTCAGGCATTTCGTACCAGGCCATCTGCAGCAGCTGCAGCAGCGAGGCGTGGCCCATTTGCAGCAGATTCAGCGAACTGTTTTCCCAGCGCTGCAGAAACGCCTGGATGTGTTCAGCGCTGGCTTTATCCCAACCGCCCCAGATGCCGGTCAACGGTCCGCGGGTTACGGGTAGAGCAAGCACATCGAACAACTGCAGGGTCAGTTTGAGCATCGCCGGGGACAGGCTGGCGAGTTTGTTGTCCAGCCGATGCAGCACCGCTTCAAGGTTCTCGGCGGCGGTTGTGCCGGCAAGAACCACCGGAATCAGCGCCCGCAGAATCGGCAAATCACCCTGACGCAGGGTGATGAAAGCGCTGGCGGGCGTTTGCGCCGAGCAGCCGCTGAGGCTTGCGCCCAACCCGGCGGTAGCCAGGAAGGCACTGGCGCCAAGGCTGAACTTGAGCAGCCCACGGCGGCTCAAGGTGGGTGTAACAGGCAGGCTTGTGGTCATTGTTGTTAGGCCTGGTCGCAGTATTAGCGAATGAAGAGTTTGTACACCAGTTTGCTCAAAGCCTTGCCGTAGGGCGGGTAGATCAGCCGGGCGGCGTTGAAGCGCTGCTTGGCAAACACTGCCTTGGCCTTGCTGAACGTCAGGAAACCCTCGTGGCCGTGGTAATGGCCCATGCCTGAAGGGCCGACACCGCCGAAGGGCAGGTCATCCTGAGCTACATGCAACAAGGTGTCGTTGAGACAGGCGCCGCCGGAGTGGGTCTGTTCGAGTACCTTCTGTTGTTCGCCGCGGTCGTAGCCGAAGTAGTAAAGCGCCAGGGGGCGAGGGCGCTGGTTGATGTACGAAAGCGCTTGATCAAGATTGTCGTAAGGCACCAATGGCAACAGCGGGCCGAAGATTTCGTCCTGCATCACGCGCATCTCGTCGCTGACCTGCAGCAACAAGTGAGGCGGCAGGCGACGGCCCTGGCGCGGCTCCTGCGGGTACAGGTCAACGATCGTCGCGCCCTTGTCGCGGGCATCGCTGAGGTAGCTTTCCAGGCGCGCCAGGTGGCGCGGGTTGATGATCGCGCTGTAGTCCGGGTTGTCTGCTACGGTCGGATAGAAGCGATGAACGACGCTGCGATAAGCCGTGGCGAAGTCGTCCAGGCGCTCGCGAGGCACCAGCACGTAGTCCGGTGCTACACAGGTCTGGCCGGCATTCAGGGTCTTGCCGAAGGCGATGCGTTCAGCGGCGTCGGCCAGAGGTACGCTGGCAGAGACGATGGCCGGCGATTTACCGCCCAGCTCCAGGGTCACCGGCGTCAGGTTCTGAGCCGCCGCCAGCATCACATGGCGCCCGACGCTGGTGGCACCGGTGAACAGCAGATGGTCGAAGGGCAGGCGCGAGAAGGCTTCGCCGACATCCGCCTCGCCCAGCACCACGCTGATCAGGTCTTCAGGGAATGCCGATTCCAGTAGTCGCTTGAGCAGCAAGCCGGTCGCCGGTGTGGCTTCGCTGAGCTTGAGCATGACCCGGTTGCCGGCGGCCAGGGCGCAGGTCAACGGGCCCATGGCCAGGAACAGCGGGTAGTTCCACGGCACGATGACGCCGACTACACCCAACGGCTGATACACCACCTTGGCGCTGGCCGGCTGAAACGCCAGGCCGACTTTACGCCGCGAGGCTTTCATCCACTGCTTGAGGTGGCGCTCGGCATGGCGCACGCCCTGGACGCTGGGCATCAATTCGGCCAGCCGGGTTTCATCGGCGCTGCGGCCGCTGAAATCGTCGTTGATCGCAGCGATCAGTGCGTCCTGATGGCTGAGCAACATCTGCCGCAGGCTCTTCAGCCATTGCAGGCGCTGGGCTGCGGGTGGCATGGGGTTGCCAGCAAAGGCCTGACGCTGGACGCTGAACTGAACGGCGAGGTCATCAAGGGCGCTGGGACGTGAAAGAAGAGCAGCATCGGCGGTCATGCGAAACTCCACGGCGGTGTGTTTTTCTAGAGCTTATACTCTAACGATGTGTTTTTGCGACTAGATTTTGACCTCAAGCAGGTACATCCCGATTCGGATAAACCGTAAGATGGACCTATTCAATTAAAGCCCGGCATCTGGAGCTGGCCATGGCCCCGCGCATCAAGACCCGCGACCGCATCGTGCAGAACAGCCTGGAGCTGTTCAATCAGCAGGGTGAGCGTAGTGTCAGTACCAACCACATCGCAGCCCATATGGAGATCTCCCCGGGTAACCTGTACTACCACTTCTCCAACAAGCAGGAAATCATCGCCGTACTCTTCAGCCAGTACGAAGAACAGGTCGAGAGCTTTTTGCGGCCGCCGCAAGACCGGGTGGCAACGGTCGACGACAAGCGCTTCTACCTCAAGGAGCTGTTGGCGGCGATGTGGAACTACCGCTTTCTGCACCGCGACCTTGAGCACTTGCTCGACAGCGACAAGGAACTGGCCGCCCGCTACCGGCGCTTTTCCCAGCGCTGCCTGATACAGGGCCAGGCGATTTACCGTGGTTTCGTCGAGGCCGGGCTGGTGACGATGGATGCGGTGCAGATCGAGTCGCTGACCCTCAACGCCTGGATCGTGCTGACTTCCTGGGTACGCTTTCTCTGTACCACTCGGGAGAACTCGGCGCACTTGAGCGAAGATGCCTTCAAACGCGGTATCTATCAGGTACTGGTGCTGGAGCTCGGTTTTGTCACCGCACAGGCGCGCCCGGCAGTGGATGCCCTGTGTCAGGAATTCTACGTTTCGCTCAATCAGGCACTGGAGCAATAAAGCCCGGGCCCTATCCGTTCAATCGTTCAGGAGACTGTCATGCCTCTCGCGCAACTGATCACCGCCCAGCAATTGGCCGACCGCCTGGAGGCGCCGGCGCTGGTGATTCTCGATTGCCGTTTTGCCCTGGAAGACATTGACTATGGCCAGCGCAGTTATGCCGAGGGGCATATTGCCGGGGCGCATTTTGCCGACCTTGAGCGGGACCTGAGTGGCCCGATCATCAAGGGCGTGACCGGGCGCCATCCGTTACCGGATCCGCACCATCTGATCGAGCGGCTGCGGGCCTGGGGTGTCAACAACGACAGCGAGATCGTTCTTTATGACGACGGTCCGGGTGCTTTCGCTGCGCGTGCCTGGTGGCTGCTGGTCTGGCTCGGCAAACGCAGCGGTGTATCGATCCTCGATGGCGGCCTGAAGGCCTGGCACGCGGCAAAGTTGCCGTTGAGTCTCGACGCCCCGGAAAAACGTGTGGGTACCTTCAATGGCGAGCCTGATAAAGCGCTGGTAGTTGACGCCAAACAGCTGGGTGAGCGCCTGGGTCAGCCTGACCTGACCCTGATCGACGCCCGCGGCCTGCCACGCTTTCGCGGTGAGGTGGAGCCGATCGACCCGGTCGCCGGGCATATTCCGGGGGCGCAGTGTGCGGCCTTTACCGACAACCTGGGCGCTGACGGGCGGTTTCTACCCGCTGATCAGCTCAAGCAGCACTTTGCCGAGAAGCTGGGCAAGCGTTCGCCAGAGCAGTTGGTGGCTTACTGCGGGTCCGGGGTGACGGCGTGCCATAACCTGTTTGCTTTGGCGCTGGCCGGGTATCCGTTGGGCAAGCTCTATGCAGGCTCGTGGAGCGAATGGATTACCGACCCGCAGCGACAGGTCGCCAAGGGGGATTGAAAGTATCGCGGGGCAAGCCCGCTCTCACAGAGCTTGCCCTGCGATCGGACCTCAGACTTTGCCGAGCCACTGTGGAATCCGCCGCTCCAGGTAGTACCCCGGTTCACGCATGCTGCCGTCGACAAAGCCGACATGGCCCCCGCGTGAATGCAGTTCCAAGGTGGTCAGCGGCGCCAGTTCGTTGGCCGCAGGCAGGCTATGGCTGAACACGAAGGGGTCATCGCTGGAGTGGATGATCAGCGTCGGTGTTTTATTCTCGCCGAGAAAGTAGCGGCTTGATGCCCGGCGGTAATAGTCCTTGGCATCGGCAAAGCCATTAAGCGGTGCCGTGACCCGGCCATCGAAATCCCAGAACGTGCGCAAATTCTCCAGTGGCCCCAGGCGCTCCAGGGCGGCCAGGCCTTCATGGTGGCCGTGATGCTGGAAGTGGCGTTGTTTGTCCTTCACATAGGCAAGCATGGCGCGCATGAAATGCGCCTGGTAAACCCGGGAAAACCCCAGGCCGATGCGGTCGGCACACTGGTCCAGGCGAAACGGCACCGACACCGCCACGGCACCCTGCAGTTGACTTGCCGAGCCGACTTCACCGAGGTGCTTGAGCAGCACATTGCCGCCCAGCGAGTAACCGACTGCGAACAGAGGCGCCTGGGGACGTTGCGCCCGAAGGTGCGCGACGGCCTCGGCGAGGTCTTCGCTGGCGCCGGAATGGTAGCTGCGCGGGAGCAGGTTGGGCTCGCCTGAGCAACCTCGCCAGTTCAGCGCGACGCTGGCCCAGCCGCGACCGGCCAGGGCCTGTTGCAAGCCGACGACATAGGGTGAATCGGAGGAGCCTGTCAGGCCATGCAGCACCAATACCAAGGGTGCTGTCGCTTCATGGGGGCCGTGCCAGTCAAGGTCGAGAAAATCGCCGTCGGCCAGCCACAGGCGTTCACGTTGGCGGCTCAGGGCTGCAGATTTGCGCCACAGTGGCCCCCATAGCGTCTGCAGATGCGGATTGCCCAGCCCCAGGGCGGGTTTGAAGGAGCTGGGGGGGACAGAAGACATCGGAGTTTTCTCAAAAAGAAAGCGCAACGGATGCAGTGAAGTGTAATGCCCGTTGCGCGTTTGTGCCGTGAATCAGCCACGTTGCCAGAGTGCGTAGTACACCTGGCCGGCCTTTTTCTCCCGGTGCAGGCGCCAGTTGCCAGGCAGCTGCAGGGCGGAGGGCGGCGTTTCGCTCTCGGTGTAGATCCAGGCGTTGGCGGCCAGCCACTGACGTTCTTCAAGCAAGGCGCAGGTGGTCGGCAGCAGGTCCTGGTGGAACGGCGGGTCGAGGAACACCAGGTCGAAGGCCAGCTTCGGCTCGCCCTGCAGGTAACGCTGGGCATCGCTCTGGATCACCTGACCGCGAGGGCAGCGCAGGGTTTCCAGGTTTTGCCGCAGGCTGGCAATGGCTGCCGGGTTGCTGTCCAGCGCCACCGCTTCAGACGCGCCACGCGACAGCGCCTCCAGGTACAAGGCACCGCTACCGGCAAAGGCGTCAAGCACCTTGGCCCCTTCGATATGGGGCGCCAGCCAGTTGAACAGGGTTTCGCGCACCCGGTCCGGCGTCGGGCGCAGGCCGGGGGCGTCAGGGAAGCTCAGGCGGCGGCTGCGCCATTCGCCGGCAATGATGCGCAGCTGGCCCTGGCCGTTGTGTGGCTTGGCCGATTTTGCGGATGGACTGGCCATTAATGCTCCGGTACACCAAGCGGCTGCTCGGCGGGTTTGTCAGTAGGTGGCGGCAGAGGCTTCTGCGCCACGCTCGGGCCTGCCGTGACGATAACCATCTTGTCCGCGGCGAGGTGCTTGTTCAGGGCGGCCTTGACCTGTTCGGTGGTCAGTGCCTGGGATTGCTGCATGTAGTCTTCCAGCCAGGTCAGTGGCAGGTCGTAGAAGCCGATGGCACCCAGCTGGCCAACAATGCTGGCGTTGCTGGCGTTGGACAGCGGGAAGCTGCCGGCCAGTTCACGCTTGGCATCATCCAGCTCCTGCTGGCTCGGGCCGGTCTTGAGGTAGTCGGCAAGGATGTCCTGGACCAGCTTGAGGGTGCCTTCGCTGAGCTCGGCACGGGTCTGCAGATTGATCATGAACGGACCACGCACCTGCATCGGGCTGAACACCGAGTATACGCCGTAGGTCAGGCCACGCTTTTCACGCACTTCGCTCATCAGGCGGGTGCCGAAAGCACCGCCGCCGAGGATCTGGTTGCCCAGCGACAGTGCCGCATAGTCCGGGTCATCTCGGTCGATACCTAGCTGGGCGAGCATCAGGTGAGTCTGGTTGGACGGGAAGTCGATGTGCGTGGTGCCAGGCTTGGGTTCGACCGGCTGCGGCAGCTTGGCCAGGGCCGGACCTTTGGGCAGGGCTGCCGAGACCTGGGTGGCAATGGCTTCGGCTTCGCTGCGGCTCAGGTCACCGACCAGGGCGATGACGGTGTTGCCAGCAGCATAGGCCTTGGCGTGGAAGGCTCGCAGTTGCTCCAGGGTAATCGGCGGAATGCTCTTGGCCGTGCCATCGCTAGGATGGGCATACGGGTGACTGCCATACAGGTGCTCGAACAGCGCGATGCCGGCCAGCTTGCCCGGGTTCTGCTTCTGGTACTCGAAACCGGCCTGCAGCTGGTTCTTGATGCGCTCAAGGGCATCCTGCGGGAAGGTTGGCTTGCCGACTACCTCGGCAAACAGCTTCAGCGCCGGCTCGCGTTTATCTGCCGCGCTGAGGCTGCGTAGTGTGGCCACGGCCATGTCGCGGTAGGCACCGTTGCCAAAGTCCGCGCCGAGGCCTTCGAAACCTTCGGCAATGGCCGTGACGTCCTTGCCGGCCACGCCCTCGTTGAGCATGGCGTTGGTCAGGGTCGCCAGGCCCGGCGCGTCGCCATCCTGGCTACTGCCCGCGGCGAAGGTCAGGCGCAGGTCGAACATCGGCAGCTCGCGCGCTTCGACGAACAGGACCTTGGCGCCTTCAGCGGTGTTCCAGGTCTGGATGTTCAGTTGCCGGCGGCTCGGCGCCTTGCCGTCGAGCTCCGCCAGGGTCTGCAAGGTATTGGCTGGCTTGGCCGCGGTGCTGTTGGCAGGTTGCGCGGCGTTGTCCGACTGGGCCGGCTTGGCCAGGACAAACGCCAGCACGCCGACCAGCGCCAGGATGCCGAGGCCGATCAGGGTGTAACGGGGTGCGCTACGTTCACTCATGAGCGTTCTCCTCGGGCAATACATGGGCAACGCTCAGGCGTTCGCGGGTGAAATAGGTACGCGCAGCGTTCTGAATGTCGGCCGGGGTCACGCTTTTCAGTTCATCGAGTTCGCTGTCGATCAGCTTCCAGGACAGACCAACGGTCTCCAGCATGCCGATGGCGGTGGCCTGGCTGCTGATGGAGTCGCGATCGTAGACCAGCCCGGCGATCACCTGGGCGCGCACGCGCTCCAGTTCTTCAGGCGATGGCGGGGTGGTCTTGAGTTCGTCGAGCAGCTTCCAGATGCCGCTTTCCACCTCGGCCAGGGTCTTGTTCTTCTGCTGGTTCGGCGTCGCCGAGATCAGGAACAGGCTGTCACCGCGGGTGAACGGGTTGTAGTTGGACGAGGCCCCGGAGACCAGCTCCTGGCCGCGCTCCAGACGGCTCGGCAGGCGCGCGCTGTAGCCGCCGTCAAGCAGTGCCGAAATCAGACGCAGGGCATGCACGGTACGCGGGTCCTTGGCAGTGGCCAGGCCCGGGACGTTGAAGCCGTAGATCAGGTTTGGCAACTGGGTGCGCACGTGCAGGGTGGTTTCGCGCAAACCGGGCTCGGCCAGTTCCAGCGGCAGCTTGGCCGGTGGCACCGCACGCTTGGGAATGGCGCCGAAGAAGCGCTGGGCCAGGCCCTTTACCTCGTCGACGGTAACATCACCGACCACCACCAGGGTGGCGTTGTTCGGCGTGTACCAGGATTCGTACCAGTGGCGCAGCTCTTCGACCTTCATGCGGTCCAGGTCTGCCATCCAGCCAATGGTCGGGGTGCGGTAGCTACTGGCCGGGAAGGCCATGGCGCTGAACAGCTCGAATGCCTTGGCGTTGGGTTGATCGTCGGTGCGCAGGCGGCGCTCCTCCTTGATCACCTCGATCTCGCGGCTGAACTCGTCGGCCGGCAGGCGCAGGCTATTCATGCGATCAGCCTCCAGCTCCAGGGCCACTGGCAGACGGTCGCGGGCCAGCACCTGGTAATACGCGGTGTAGTCGTCGCTGGTGAAGGCATTCTCTTCGGCGCCCAGGTCACGCAGGATGCGCGAGGCTTCGCCGGGCCCGAGTTTCTCGCTGCCCTTGAACATCATGTGTTCCAGAGCGTGGGACAGGCCCGTCTGGCCTGGGGATTCATAGGTCGAACCCACCTTGTACCAGATCTGCGAGACCACCACCGGCGCACGGTGGTCCTCACGCACGACCACTTTCAGGCCGTTGTCGAGAATGAACTCATGGGTGGGTTGCGGATCGGCGGCAAAGGCCGCGAACGGCAGACAAACTGTGCTGAGCAACAGGCCAGCGGCGCGGCGGGCTAGAGCATTCATACGTTGTTTAACCTGTAGGACTGCCCGCGTGGTCTTAGCGTCAGCGGGCTAGGAGGTGCTAGGATACTGATCCGGTTGCCTGTCGACCATGCCTGTCGTGGATCTGACCTGCAGGCCACAAGACAAAATGCTGCGCATGAACGAGCCGGAATAAAAGTAGTCTGTTCTGCGTTAAAAGAATTTTCGAGGCGCCACAGTGGCGCATCGCTACCCTGAGATAGCCGTCTTCCATGTTTGGTTCCAACGACGACAAAAAGACGCCGGCCGCGGCTGGTGAAAAGAAAGGCCTGTTCGGCTGGTTGCGCAAAAAACCGCAGCAACCCGTTGCCGAACAGCCACAACCCCCTGCACCGATCGAGTCGGAGC
Source organism: Pseudomonas sp. GZD-222 (assembly GCF_049310525.1). NCBI lineage: Bacteria > Pseudomonadati > Pseudomonadota > Gammaproteobacteria > Pseudomonadales > Pseudomonadaceae > Pseudomonas > Pseudomonas sp. GZD-222. Next base: position 7,938 of record NZ_JBMOWO010000043.1, on the reverse strand, counting down.
AGCCTGCGACCCTGAATAATGCCGAGGCGCCGGCGGCCATTGCGCCGGTCGAGGTTGCTCCGGCCCCGGTTGTAGCACCTGAGCCTGCTTATGTTGCGCCAGTCGAAGCGCCGCCGGCACCGTCCGTCGGGTTGGTGCTACCGGTGCCTGAAGAGCCGGTCGCGCTGGTTGCTGATCTGGAGCCGCACGCGCCGCCACCGATTCCGGAGCGCCCGGCACCTGTGGTGGTGGTCCAGGCTGAACCTCAACCAGTGGTTGTCGAACCTGCTCCCGTTATTGTGGCGCCAGAGCCAGAGCCAGAGCCAGAGCCAGAGCCAGAGCCAGAGCCAGTTGCAGTCGCGGTCGTAACCCCCGAGCCTGCGCCTGTAGCGCCTGTAGCGCCTGTAGCGCCTGTAGCGCCTGTAGCGCCTGTAGCGCCTGTAGTTGCGGCCGCGGTGGTTGCCGAGCCTGCGCCTGTCGAAGAAGTCGCCCCGGTTCGTAGCGAAGAGAACAAAGCTGGCTTCTTTGCCCGCCTCAAGCAGGGCCTGTCGAAGACCAGCGCCAGCATCGGCGAAGGCATGGCCAGCCTGTTCCTGGGCAAGAAAGCCATCGACGATGATCTGCTTGACGAGATCGAGACCCGCCTGCTGACCGCCGACGTTGGCGTCGAGGCGACCTCGGTGATCGTCCAGAGCCTGACCCAGAAAGTCGCACGCAAGCAGTTGGCCGACGCCGATGCGCTGTACAAGTCCCTGCAAGGTGAACTGGCAGACCTGCTCAAGCCGGTCGAACAGCCACTGCGCATTCACGCCCAGAACAAGCCGTTCGTGATCCTGGTCGTCGGCGTCAATGGCGCCGGCAAGACCACCACCATCGGCAAACTGGCGAAAAAGCTCCAGCTGGAAGGCAAGAAAGTCATGCTTGCCGCCGGTGACACCTTCCGTGCCGCGGCAGTCGAGCAGTTGCAGGTGTGGGGCGAGCGCAACCAGATTCCAGTGATTGCCCAGCACACCGGTGCCGACTCCGCTTCGGTGATCTTCGACGCTGTCCAGGCTGCCAAAGCGCGTGGCATCGACGTGCTGATCGCCGATACCGCAGGTCGCCTGCACACCAAAGACAACCTGATGGAAGAGTTGAAGAAGGTCCGTCGGGTCATCGGCAAGCTCGATGCCGACGCACCGCATGAAGTCTTGCTGGTGCTGGACGCGGGTACCGGACAGAACGCGATCAACCAGGCCAAACACTTCAACCAGAGCGTTGAACTCACCGGCCTGGCCCTGACCAAGCTCGACGGCACCGCCAAAGGCGGGGTGATCTTCGCCCTGGCCAAGCAGTTCGGCCTGCCGATCCGCTATATTGGCGTGGGCGAAGGTATCGACGACCTGCGCAACTTCGAAGCCGAACCCTTCGTGAAAGCACTGTTTGCCGAGCGGGAGCATCCATGATTCGATTCGAACAGGTCGCCAAGCGCTACCCCAATGGCCACGTAGGCCTGCATGAGTTGAGTTTTCGGGTGCGTCGGGGCGAATTCCTGTTCGTCACCGGCCATTCCGGCGCGGGCAAAAGTACCTTGCTGCGCCTGCTGCTGGCGATGGAGCGACCCACCAGTGGCAAGCTGTTGCTGGCCGGGCAGGACCTGGGGCAGATCAGCAACGCGCAGATTCCCTTCCTGCGTCGGCAGATCGGCGTGGTGTTCCAGAATCACCAACTGCTGTTCGACCGGACCGTGTTCAACAACGTTGCCTTGCCGCTGCAGATTCTCGGCCTGTCCAAGGTCGAGGTGGCCAAGCGCGTCGACTCGGCGCTGGAGCGCGTAGCCCTGTCGGACAAGGCTGATCTGTTTCCTGGCGATCTCTCCACCGGCCAGCAACAGCGCGTCGGTATTGCCCGGGCCATCGTTCACCGCCCGGCCTTGCTGCTGGCGGACGAGCCCACCGGTAACCTCGACCCGCGCCTGGCTGCGGAGATCATGGGTGTTTTTGAAGATATCAACCGCCTGGGTACCAGCGTGCTGATCGCCAGTCACGACCTGGCACTGATTGCGCGTATGCGCCATCGCATGCTGACCCTGCAGCGCGGCCGCTTGATCGGCGACGGGGAGGCCGGGCAATGAGTGCAACACGCAGTCCCAAGGTTTCCGAGCGCGTTGCGCCGAAGGCCGCTGATCCGGCACCGGAAAAGAACAAACGCAGCAGTCATGACGACGATGGTCCGGATTTCCGCACCCTGTTGCATGCCTGGCTGGAAAGCCATCGCTCCAGCCTGCTCGACAGCTTGCGCCGCCTGGCCAAGCAGCCGATCGGCAGCTTTTTCACCTGTCTGGTGATGGCAGTGGCCCTGAGCCTGCCCATGGGCCTGTCGCTGTTGCTGAGCAACGTTGAGCGTCTGGGTGGTTCGTGGCAGCGTGCGGCGCAGATTTCTCTGTACCTCAAGCTCGACGCCAGTAGCCGAGACGGTGAAGCCCTGCGTGAGCAGATCAAGGGTTTGCCGGGTGTGGCCGAGGCCGAGTACGTCAGTCGCGAGAAGGCGCTGGAAGAATTCCAGCAGCAGTCCGGTCTGGGCGACGCGCTGCGCGAGTTGCCGGAAAACCCGCTGCCCGGTGTGGTCGTGGTAACCCCGGCAGAAGTCGACAAACCGGCCCTTGAAGCCTTGCGCCAGCGCCTTGCGGAGCTGCCCAAGGTGGAAGCGGCGCAGCTGGACCTGGTGTGGGTCGAGCGCTTGGCGGCGATTCTCAAACTAGGTGACCGATTTGTCTTCGGTCTGACCGTGCTGCTGGTCTCGGCGCTGCTTTTGGTAATTGGTAACACAATTCGCCTGCACATCGAAAACCGCCGTACCGAGATCGAAGTGATCAAGCTGGTAGGCGGCACCGACAGCTATGTGCGCCGGCCTTTCCTGTACATGGGCGCCTTGTACGGCCTGGGTGCGGGGGTATTGGCCTGGGGCGTACTGGCGTTTGGCCTGAACTGGCTGAACGACGCGGTAATCGGGCTCTCCGGGCTGTATGGCAGTGATTTCGCCTTGGCCGGGGTTCCACCTGCCGATGGTCTGTCGCTCTTGCTTGGTGCGGTACTGTTAGGGTATATCGGTGCTTGGATTGCGGTCGCCCGCCACTTGAGCGAGCTCGCACCGCGATAGTGTCTTTTTGCTGCTATTGATTCTTTTTATTTTTAGGGAACTTGTTTCGCGGTTCCCGGTCAATGTTGGCAGTGCCTACGGGCACGAGTTTAGTGAGTCGGAGGTTTTTTCGTATGACCACTTCGTTGCAACCTGCCTATGCCCTGGTTCCCGGCGCAAACCTGGAAGCCTATGTGCACACGGTCAACAGCATCCCTTTGCTGACGCCGGAGCAGGAGCGTGAACTGGCCGAGAGTCTCTACTATGAGCAGAATCTTGAGGCGGCTCGGCAGATGGTGCTCGCCCACCTGCGGTTTGTCGTACATATCGCTCGCAGCTATTCCGGCTACGGGCTGGCCCAGGCCGACCTGATTCAGGAAGGCAATGTTGGCCTGATGAAAGCGGTCAAACGGTTCAATCCGGAAATGGGTGTGCGCCTGGTGTCCTTTGCCGTGCACTGGATCAAGGCCGAAATTCACGAGTTCATCCTGCGTAACTGGCGCATTGTCAAAGTCGCTACCACCAAGGCCCAGCGCAAGCTGTTCTTCAACCTGCGCAGCCAGAAGAAACGTCTGGCCTGGCTGAACAACGATGAAGTGCATCGTGTAGCCGAAAGCCTGGGTGTAGAGCCACGTGAAGTGCGCGAGATGGAGAGCCGCCTGACCGGTCAGGACATGGCCTTCGATCCAGCGTCCGAAGCTGACGACGACAGTGCGTTCCAGTCGCCGGCCAACTATCTGGAAGATCATCGTTACGACCCGGCCCTTCAACTTGAAGATGCTGACTGGAGCGACAACTCCACCAGCAACCTGCACGAAGCCCTGCAGGGTCTGGACGACCGCAGCCGTGACATTCTTTACCAGCGCTGGCTGGCCGAGGAAAAGGCCACGCTGCATGACCTCGCTGAGAAATACAGCGTGTCTGCCGAGCGGATCCGTCAGCTGGAGAAGAATGCGATGAACAAGGTGAAAGCCCTAATCGCAATCTTATGCTGAAACTATCACGGTACAACCCCTCTCCCACCGGGCTTCTCGGTGGGAGCGGGCTTGCCCCGCGATTTTTTATGGTGCCTGCAGCGCAGGTCTATAATCGCGCCACGTTGGCCCCGCCACTTTTTCCGTCACCCCTGTCGAGACTGTTATGACCATTTCCTTGTATGCCGCTTCTGTTCCTGTTTTCAAGCAAATGCTCAACGCCTTGAGTGAGGTTCTGAACAAGGCCGAAGCGCACGCCACGGCGAAAAACATTGATCCGAGCGTGTTCCTGCAGGCTCGCCTGTATCCGGATATGTTCCCATTGGTTCGCCAGGTGCAGATCGCTGTTGATTTCGCCAAAGGTGTATCGGCGCGTCTGGCTGAGGTCGAGTTGCCGAAATACGATGACAACGAAACCACCTTTGCTGAACTGCAAGCGCTGATCACTAAGGTGCTGGCTTTCCTCGACGGCTTTGCGCCGGCGCAGATCGATGGCAAGGAAGGCATCGAGATCGTGACCCGTCCGGGCACGCCGAAAGAGAAGCGCTTCAGTGGCCAGGCCTATCTGCTGACCTACGGTCTGCCGCAGTTCTTCTTCCACGTCACCACCACCTACGCAATCCTGCGTCACAATGGTGTGGAAGTGGGCAAGCGCGACTACATGGGCGCGTTCTAAGGCGATTACCCAGTAAGCAGCACACAATAAAAACCCGGCAAAGTATGCGCTTTGCCGGGTTTTTTATTGGTTCCAGGGCGCCTTGCGCGGGCTGTCCAGCTGCGCAAGGTAGCCACTGCCACCCAACTGGCGCATTTGCGTCCGGATCCAGCCGGCACGCCGCGCCACGTAACTGCTGGGGCGACTGGCACTCCAGTTCAGCGGGCTGGGCAGCACGGCGGCCAACAGGCTGGCCTGCTGACGGCTCAGGCGACTGGCATCGACACCGAAATGATGCTGGGCAGCGGCTTGGGCACCGAAAACGCCTTCGCCCCATTCGGCGCTGTTGAGGTACACCTCAAGTATCCGCTCCTTGGACCAGAGCAGCTCGATCAGGGCGGTAAACCAGGCTTCCAGGCCCTTGCGCAGCCAGCTGCGGCCCGACCACAGAAACTGATTCTTGGCCACCTGCTGACTCAGGGTGCTGGCGCCGCGAATGCTGCCACCGCGTTCGTTATGGGCCAGGGCAGCCTGGATGGCAATGAAGTCGAAGCCCCAGTGATTGGCGAACTTCTGGTCTTCACCAGCAATGACTGCCACCTTGAGCTCATCGGAGATCCGCTCCCAGGGCTCCCAGTCGCGCTGCAGGTCAATCGGCTGGCCGTTGAACCAGGATTCGACCTTGCGTTCGACCATCAGCGCCGTGCCCGGTGGCGGTACCCAGCGCAGCACCAGCACCAGCAAAGCGCTGCCAGCGGCGAACCAGAGCAGGGCGCGGACAAGACGGCGGATAATGGACGACAACATAGAGATGGCTTGGCCGAACCGAATGAGCGGGCCATTATACAGACCCTGTGATGACTAGGAGTCGCCTCATGTTGCGTAGTTTTCTCTTGCTCGCTGCCTTTTTCGGATTCACCGGGGTCGCCCTGGGCGCCTTTGCCGCGCATGGCCTGAAGGGCAAACTGACACCTGAATACCTGGCGATCTTCCATACCGGTGTGACCTATCAGTTGGTGCATGCCCTGGCCTTGCTTGGCGTTGCCGTGCTGGCCACGCAGTTGCCCGGCCGCCTGATTGGATGGGCCGGTGGTCTGTTCGCCCTGGGCATCGTGCTGTTCTCTGGCAGTCTGTATCTGTTGACCCTCAGCGGCATCGGTAAACTGGGTATGATCACCCCGATCGGCGGTCTGGCTTTCCTCGGTGGCTGGCTGTGCCTGGGGCTTGCGGCCTGGCGCCTGGGTTGACTCGGCGGTCCGAATCGAGACGAATGGCGATGCTTGGCCTTGGTCGCAGCACCTGATCAGGGCTAGAATGCGGGCCCCTAAAAATAATGGTGGCCGTGCGCATGCGCATCAAATTGAACGGTGAACCCTTCGAGTTGCCCGATGGCGAAAGCGTCGAGGCCCTGCTGACCCGCCTGGACCTTGTCGGGCGCCGTGTCGCGGTAGAGCTCAACCTGGATATCGTGCCACGTAGCCAGCACGCAGCGACCGCGCTGCGTGAAGGCGATCAGGTCGAAGTCGTGCATGCCATCGGCGGCGGCTAGAGCCCCAGGAACACCTTGCAAGTCCCTCAACCTTTCAGAGGATTTCCGATGAGCAACCTTCGCAGCGACAAGCCCTTTACCCTGGCCGGCCGTACCTTCCAGTCGCGCCTGCTGGTCGGCACCGGCAAATACCGTGACCTTGAAGAAACCCGCCTGGCCATCGAAGCCTCGGGTGCCGAGATCGTCACCGTAGCCGTGCGTCGCACCAACATCGGCCAGAACCCGGGCGAGCCGAACCTGCTCGATGTGCTGCCGCCGGATCGTTACACCATCCTGCCGAACACCGCAGGCTGTTATGACGCGGTCGAAGCCGTGCGTACCTGCCGCCTGGCCCGTGAGCTGCTCGATGGCCACAACCTGGTCAAGCTGGAAGTACTGGCCGACCAGAAAACCCTGTTCCCCAACGTGATCGAAACCCTCAAGGCCGCCGAAGTGCTGGTCAAGGACGGTTTTGACGTGATGGTCTACACCAGCGATGACCCGATCATCGCCCGTCAGCTGGCCGAAGCCGGCTGCATCGCGGTCATGCCACTGGCTGGCCTGATTGGCACTGGCCTGGGTATCTGCAATCCGTACAACCTGCAGATCATTCTCGAAGAATCGAAAGTGCCGGTGCTGGTCGATGCCGGTGTCGGTACTGCTTCGGACGCCACCATCGCCATGGAAATGGGTTGTGAAGCGGTGCTGATGAACTCGGCGATTGCCAATGCCCAGCAGCCGATCATGATGGCTGAAGCCATGAAACACGCCATTGTCGCCGGTCGTCTGGCTTACCTCGCCGGGCGTATGCCGAAAAAACTCTATGCCAGCGCCTCGTCGCCGCTGGATGGTCTGATCAAGTAAGAGCCCCTGATGACTGAATCGCAAGAAACGCCGATCTCCACCGACGGCGAAGAGCGTCAACACCGCCGCATCAAGAGTTTCGTGATGCGCGCCGGGCGTATGACCGAAGGCCAGCAACGTGGTCTGGAGCAGGGTGGGCCGCTGTTCATCCTGCCGCTGGCCGAGAGCCCGGTGGACTACGACCAGGTCTTTGGCCGTTCGGCGCCGCGCACCCTGGAAATCGGTTTCGGCATGGGCCATTCCCTGCTGGAGATGGCCGCTGCCGCGCCGGAGCAGGACTTCATCGGTGTCGAAGTGCACCGTCCGGGTGTCGGCGCGCTGCTCAACGGCGTACTGACTCAGGGCCTGAAGAACCTGCGGGTCTACGACTGCGATGCGATCGAAGTGCTGAACAAGTGCGTGGCTGACAACAGCCTCGACCGCTTGATGCTGTTCTTCCCCGATCCGTGGCACAAGAGTCGTCACCACAAGCGTCGTATCGTCCAGCCGGAATTCGCCGAACTGGTGCGCAGCAAGCTCAAGGTCGGTGGTGTGTTCCATATGGCTACCGACTGGGAGCCCTATGCCGAATACATGCTGGAAGTGATGAATGTCGCCCCGGGTTATCGCAACCTGGCAGCTGACGGCAAGTGCGTAGAGCGTCCGGCCGAGCGCCCGATCACCAAGTTCGAACGCCGTGGCGAGCGACTTGGGCATGGGGTGTGGGATCTGAAGTTCGAAAAACTGGCTTAAGACCTATCGCGGGGCAAGCCCGCTCCCACCGGTGGGAGCGGGCTTGCCCCGCGATGCTTTTAGCGGCGGTTCTTAAATGGAATAAACAA
>NZ_JBMOWO010000042.1:0-83883 GCF_049310525.1 Pseudomonas sp. GZD-222 | reverse complement strand
TGAGAGCTGAGGGGGGGGCAGCCCTCCCTCCGGTGGTGGGGGGGTTTTTTTCCCCGCGATGCTTTTAGCGGCGGTCCGCAACTACGCCAATCAATACCAGCACAATCAGCAATACCGGCGCCAACGCATAGTTGTTGAACTGCGCCAGGCCTTTCACCACCCACGGCGTGGCATAGATCAGCGCCGCACCGCTACCGATCATCACCAGCAAGGCCATGAAGGGAACCCGCAAGGCGCCTGCCAGGCCGCCCAGGCGTTGCTCTACCCAGCCTTTGATGTCGGTGCCGAACAGCACCAGCAAACAGCCCACAAGCGCCAGTGAGATCTCCGACAGATTGCCGCGACTCCAGCGGGAAACAGTCGATAGCAGGTCGAGTACCAAGTCCATTCGCAATCCTTAGGTCAAGAAATACTGCAGCAGGTCGTTGAGGAACAACTGGCCCCGTGGAGTGGCGACCAGTCGCGTGGTTTCGACCTGCAAAAGGCCCTTTTGTTCGGCTTCACGCCGCGCCGCAGTCAGTTGTTCCAGCGCCAACCCTGTGCGCTGGCTGAACAACTCGGCGTCTACACCTTGGGTCAGGCGCAAGGCGTTCATCAGGAACTCGAACGGTAGCTCATCCACCGGCAGCAGCTTTTCGCCGGCCTTGAAGGCCTTGGCCGGGTTCAGGTAGTCCTTGGGCAGACGGGTTTTCCAGGTGCGCAGGATGCGCCCGTCCGGATGGCTGAGTTTGCCGTGGGCACCCGCACCGATGCCGATGAAGTCGCCGAAACTCCAGTAATTGAGGTTGTGCCGTGCAGCCCGGCCAGGCTGGGCGTAGGCCGAGACTTCATACTGGGTATAGCCGTGACTGGCCATCAGGGCCTGGCCGGCTTCCTGGATGTCCCAGAGGATGTCGTCCTCGGGCAGCAGCGGTGGCTGGTTCCAGAACACCGTGTTCGGTTCCAGGGTCAGCTGGTACCAGGAGAGGTGCGTAGGGTTCAGCGCGATGGCCTGGCGCAAGTCACCCAGGGCATCCTCCAGCGACTGATCGGGCAGGCCGTGCATCAGGTCGAGGTTGAAGTTGTCGAACCCGGCATTGCGCGCCATGTCGGCGGCGCGAATCGCTTCGTCACCGTTGTGGATGCGGCCCAGCGCTTCGAGTTTGGCCTGCTGGAAGCTCTGGATACCGATCGACAGGCGATTGATACCCAACTGCCGGTAGGCCTTGAACTTCTCCTGCTCGAACGTCCCGGGGTTGGCTTCCAGGGTGATTTCGATATCGCTGGCAAACGGTATGCGTTGCTCCACAGCCTGCAACAGCCGACCCAAAGCGCGGGCGCTGAACAGGCTGGGGGTACCGCCGCCGAAGAAGATCGAGCTGATCGGCCGGCCGTAGACCGCACTCAGTTCCTGATCGAGGTCAGCCAGCAGGGCATCGACGTACGCTTCTTCCGGCAGCTCCGGCGTAGCCGCGTGGGAGTTGAAGTCGCAGTACGGGCATTTACGCACGCACCAGGGGATATGGATGTACAGCGCCAGGGGCGGCAGCTGTGGCAAGGCCGCCCGCGGTGCTTGGGAAGTAAAGCCAGCCTCGCCCAGGTGCAGTGGCTGTGCCGGCGAACGATCGGTCATGCCAGGCCCAGACGTTGACGCAACAGGCTCATGGCACGGGCACGGTGGCTGATCTGGTTCTTGTCGGCGGGGCTCAGTTCGGCGCTCGAGCAGTTACGCTCCGGCACCCAGAACAGCGGATCGTAGCCAAAGCCGTGCTCACCGCTGGCCTCGGTCAGGATGCGACCGTGCCAAAGGCCTTCGCAGAGGATCGGCAGCGGGTCGTCGGCATGCCGGACCAGTGCCAGGACGCAAACGAACTGGGCGCCACGTTGTTCCTGTGGAACCTCTTTGAGCACATCGAGCAGCTTGGCATTGTTGGCCGCATCGCCCTTGCCGTCGGCGTAGCGCGCCGAGTAGATACCCGGGGCGCCACCGAGGAAGTCCACTGCCAGGCCAGAGTCGTCGGCCAGTGCCGGCATGCCGGAAATACGCGCAGCATTGCGCGCCTTGAGGATGGCATTCTCGACGAACGACAGGCCGGTTTCTTCCGGCTCGACGCTGCTGAATTCGCCAATGGAACGCAGTTGCACGGTATCACCGAGCATGGCCTGCAGTTCCTTGAGTTTGCCGGCGTTGTGGCTGGCCAATACGATTTGCTGAAAAGTCATCATTCGCCTGGGAAAAGCTCTTGGTTGAAACTGATGGTTTCGGTTTTGCCGCCAGTATCAACATTGATGGTGAAAGTACGGGTTTCCTGCTGCTCCACAGGGAACTGGGCGAGGTAGTAGATCGCACCTTGTTCGTTGACCTGCTTGAACTTCAGCGGGATCGAATTGCTGGTGAGGTCTTTGACGCTGCCGCTGACCTGGGTGACCACGGGCTTGCCGGCCTTGATCACCGAAATGTTGATCACGCCCTGATTCTTGCTGCGAACCAACTCGGCAGCTTTGGCGATATCCGGCTGCAGGAAGGTCGAGATGAAGGTGCTGTAGTGCACCGTGGTATCCCCGAACACCTCCTGGCGTTCGCCCTTGATGGCGTCGGCGGCGACTGCGCTCATGCTCAGGCAGGCAGTCAGTAAAAAGCTCAACAAGCGACCCATGATCGTTCTCCTCCAGTGTGCGGGTTAAACCGCGACCTTGTGTTCGGTAAGGCCGGGGCTGCTGACACGGTAAATGCCGATCTCCCCTAGAAGATTAGGCCATAGCTTGCTTGCCCACCCGTGGCGGTGCAAATGGTCGACGGCCAGACGGTCGAGGACCTGGGCGCGACGTTCGCTGCACAGCGCCTCGAAGTCTTCAAAGGTGCAGAAGTGAATGTTCGGCGTGTTGTACCAGGTATACGGCATGAAGTCCGAGACCGGCATGCGACCTTTGGTCGCCAGGTACCAGCGGCAACGCCAATGGCCGAAATTGGGGAAGGTAATAATGCACTGGCGGCCTACACGCAGCATTTCGTCGAGGATCCGGTCCGGGTACTCCACGGCCTGCAGGGCCTGGGTCATGACCACCACGTCGAAGCTGTTGCTGGCGAAATTGCCCAGGCCCTTGTCGAGGTCCTGTTCGATGACGTTGACGCCCTTGGCTACGCACTGGGCGATGTTGTCGGGGTCGATTTCCAGGCCGTAGCCGGCGACCTGCTTGTGGTCGCGCAGCGAAGCCAGCAGTTCACCGGTACCGCAACCGAGGTCGAGTACCCGGCTGCCGGCGGGGATCCAGTCTTGGATGATTTCCAGGTCGGCTCTCATAGCTTCCTCAGCAGACGATGCGGTTCATGTAGTTCGTGAATCCCGTGATGTAGCGCGGGGTCGGGATCAGGAAGGCATCGTGGCCATAGGGCGAGTCGATATCCAGGTAGCAGACGTTCTTGCGCGCGGCGATCAGGGCGTCGACGATCTCCCGCGAACGGGCCGGCGAGAAACGCCAGTCGGTGGTGAAGGACATCACGCAGTAGTCGGCGGTGACATTGGCCAGGGTCGCGGCCAGGTCGCCACCGTGGGCGGCGGCCGGATCGAAGTAGTCCAGGGCCTTGGTCATCAGCAGGTAGGTGTTGGCGTCGAAACGGCCGGAGAACTCCTCGCCCTGATAGCGCAGGTAGCTTTCGACCTGGAACTCGACACTGTGGAAGTCGTAGTTGAGCTTGTCGCTTTTCAGCTCGCGGCCGAATTTCTCGCCCATGGAGTCATCGGACAGGTAAGTGATGTGCCCAACCATGCGCGCCAGCATCAGGCCGCGCTTGGGGATCACGCCCTGGTCCTGGAACGAGCCGCCGTGGAACTCGGGGTCGGTGAGGATGGCCTGGCGGGCCACCTCGTTGAAGGCGATGTTCTGCGCCGAGAGCTTGGGTGCCGAGGCAATGTCCAGGCAGTGACGCACGCGATCAGGGTAGGTGATGGTCCACTGCAGCGCCTGCATACCGCCCAGGCTGCCACCGACGACGGCGGCCCACTGCCGGATGCCCAGGCGGTCGGCCAGGCGCGCCTGGCTGTGCACCCAGTCTTCCACGGTCAACACCGGGAAGTCGGCGCCGTAGGGCTTGCCGGTGAGCGGGTTGATGCTGCTGGGGCCGGTGCTGCCATTGCAACCGCCAAGGTTGTTCAGGCTGACCACGAAGAAACGATTGGTGTCGATCGGCTTGCCCGGGCCGATGCAGCTGTCCCACCAGCCCGGCTTGCGGTCGTCGGGGCTGTGATAGCCCGCCGCATGGTGGTGGCCGGACAGCGCATGGCAGATCAGCACGGCGTTGCTGGCCGCGCTGTTCAGGGTGCCGTAGGTTTCGTAGACCAGTTCATAGGTGGCCAGCGAGCGACCGCAGGCCAGGGCCAGGGGCTCGTTGAACTGTGCCAGTTGCGGTGTTACCAGACCGACCGAATCTTCGGGAAAGACAGTGGACATCGACCCTGCTCACGCTTAAATGAGGCGTAAGTCTAAAGACCGCGGGGGTGGGGGGCAAGGAGCGTATCGCGGGGCAAGCCCGCTCCCACAGTGCTTCTGTGGGAGCCGGCTTGCCCCGCGATAGATCAGACCAGCAAGCGCAGCATCTCCGGCATCCCGGTCATGGCCGCCAGGTTGTTGATGACCAGCATATCGATCAGTTTCAGCGCCATGAACGCCAGGATCGGCGAGATATCCAGGCCACCGAGGTTCGGCAGCAGGCGGCGGAACGGCGCCAGGAACGGGTCGCAGATCTGGTTGATCAGCTCGGCGCCCGGATTGTGGCTGCCCGGAGCAACCCAGGAGAGGATCACGCTGATGATCAGAGCGAAGAAGAAAATCTTCAGGAACAGTGCGGTAACGCCAATCATCGACCAGACCAGCAGTTGCAGCGGATTACCGGTGGTGCCGTAGGCCAGCAGCAGGGTCAGGCCCATGATCAGCAGCTGGACGATGATCGCCAGCAGCAGCGACGACATGTCCAGGCCGAACAGGCTCGGAACGATCCGGCGCATGGGCTTGAGCAGCGGCTGGGTAGCGCGCACGGCGAACTGGCTGAGCGGGTTGTAGAAGTCGGCACGAACCAGCTGCAAGATGAAGCGCAGCATGATGATCAGCAGGTAAAGACTGCCCAGGGTTTGCAAAATGTAGATGGCAGCGGTGTTCAATCCGATCATGTTCGGCTCCTTAGTTGCCCAGTTGTTCGGCCATCTCGGCCGAGCGGTGTGCGGCAGCGCTCAGCGCTTTCTCCACCAGCGCTTCGAATCCATCGGCCTGGAACGACTTGATCGCCGCTTCAGTGGTACCGGCAGGGGAGGTGACGCGGCGACGCAGTTCGGCGGCGTCGACGTCGCTGCTGACGGCCATGTGCGCAGCACCCAGCGCGGTTTGCAGGGTCAGTTTGGCTGCGGTTTCGCGTGGCAGGCCAAGTTTTTCACCGGCTGCGGTCATGGCTTCGATCAACAGGAAGAAATACGCCGGTCCGCTGCCGGAGACGGCGGTAACGGCGTCCAGCTGTTGTTCGCTGTCCAGCCACAGGGCAATACCCACGGCCGACAGCAGTTGTTCGGCCTGCTGGCGTTGCGCCGTAGAAACCTCGCTGGTGGCGTACAGGCCGCTCACGCCCTGGCGCAGCAGCGCCGGGGTGTTGGGCATGCAGCGTACGATCGGTTGCGCACCGAGCCAGTTGTTCATGCTGGCGCAGGTGATCCCGGCGGCAATGGAAACCACCAGTTGCTCGGGCTTGAGGCTGGGTTTGAGTGCTTCGCACACGGCTTTCATGGCCTGGGGTTTGACCGCCAGCACGACAACGTCGGCGCCGTCGACGGCCTGGGCATTGTCGGCGAACAGTTCAATACCGTGCTCGGCATGGACTTTCGCCCGCTGCTCGGCACCCGGATCACTGGCGCGGATCTGTGAGGCGTCCAGGCCCTGGGCGCGCAGGCCGCCAATCAGGCTGGCCGCCATGTTGCCGGCGCCGATAAAGGCAATACGAGTCTTGCTCATGTCAGGTCCTTTAGGAAAAAGTTGAAAAAGGCATAGGTCAGGGCTGGCCGTAGTCACGCGCGCCAAACAGCGCAGTGCCGATACGCACCCAGGTCGCGCCCTGGGCAATTGCCGCTTCCAGGTCGTGGCTCATGCCCATGGAAAGGGTGTCCAGGTTCAGGTCCAGGCTGGCTTGCAGCTCGCGAACCCGGGCAAAGGCGGCTTCCTGAGCGAGGCGATCGTCGGTCGGCTCGGGAATCGCCATCAATCCGCGCAGCCGTAGTCGCGGCAAGGCGGCGATGGCAGTAGCCAGCGCGGGCAGGTCTGCGGGCGTGCAACCGGATTTGCTGGCCTCGCCGCTGACGTTCACCTGCAGGCAAATATTCAGCGGCTCAAGGCCCTCGGGTCGTTGTTCGGACAGGCGTTGGGCGATTTTCAGGCGGTCCACGGAATGTACCCAGTCAAAATGCTCGGCAATCGCGCGAGTCTTGTTCGACTGAATGGGGCCGATGAAGTGCCAGGTCAAGGGCAGGTCGGTCAATTCGCCTTGTTTGTTCAAGGCTTCCTGCAGGTAGTTCTCACCGACATCGCGAACCCCGGCGGCGAAGGCTTCACGCACGGCGGCGGCAGGTTTGGTCTTGCTCACCGCCAGCAGGCGGATGTCGGAAGATGCGCGTCCAGCGGCTTCGGCGGCAGCGCTGATGCGTGCGGCGAGCGTGGAAAGGTTGTCTGCTATGGTGGACATTGATCGATGCCAGCGGCTCTTTGGGTCTGCGGCATTCTACCTGCTTGGCAGCCTTTGGGGAGTCTCATGGATGTGACTGAACTGTTGGCCCCGGCAATAAAGGCCGGGGCCTCGGATATACACCTTGCGGCAGCAGAGGTGCCGGCCATGCGCGTGGAGGGGCGCGTGTGCCGTCTGGATTTACCGCAGTTGAACACTGAGCAGGTGCTGACGCTGCTGGGGCAACTGATGACTGAGGGGCAGAAAAAGGATTTCGAAACGCTTCAGGACGTCGATTTCTCTGTTGCCGTACCAGATCTGGCGCGCTTTCGGGTCAATGCGTTTATTCAATGCAGAGGCCCTGCAGTGGTGCTTCGGGTGATTCCGAACCGGGTGAGCAGCCTTGCCGAGCTGGGCCTGGGCCGCGTGTTTGAGCAAATTGCCGAGCTGCCTGCGGGGTTGGTACTGATCACCGGTCCCTCCGGGTCGGGCAAGTCCACTACCCTGGCCGCGTTACTTGATCACCTGAACCGTGAGCGGCAACTGCACATCATCACCCTCGAAGACCCCATCGAGTTTATCCACAGCCCTCGTCGCAGTCTGATCAGCCAGCGTGAAATAGGCAGACATAGCCGTGGCTTTACCGAGGCTTTGCGCGGCGCGCTGCGTCAGGACCCGGATGTGATCATGCTCGGTGAGCTGCGCGATGCGCAGAGCATACGATTGGCCCTGACTGCGGCTGAAACCGGGCACTTGGTGCTGGCGACCGTGCACGCAGGCTCGGCGGCCAAGACCATCGACCGGCTGGTGGACGTTTTTGCCGCTGAGGAAAAACAACTGGTCCGCGCCATGCTGGCCGAAGCCCTGCAGGCGGTGGTGTCGCAGGTTCTGGTGGAGAAGTCCGGCGCAGGGCGGGTGGCCGCTCACGAGATACTGCTGGCCACGCCGGCGGTGCGCAACCTGGTGCGCGAGGGCAAGGTGGCGCAGCTGTATTCGGTGATGCAAGCCGGCGGCGCGCTGGGTATGCAGACCCTGGACAGTTGCCTTCAGGGCTTGGCGACACGGGGAGTGATCAACCTTGAAAGTGCCCGCTTGCTGGCACATGAATGGCGTTAGCGCTTGGCCAGGGCCAGCTGCTGGCTTTTCGGTAGGACACGCTTGGCAACGACATAGCGGCTGCGCCAGTAGGGCTTGTTCAGGGTGTCGATGCTGACACGCTTGCCGGTGCGCGGGGCATGGATGAAGCGATCGTTGCCCAGGTAGATGGCAACATGGTTGACCCGCCGACTCTTGATGTTGAAGAAGATCAGGTCGCCGGGCTTGAGGTCGTTGCGATCGACCTTCACGCCGTGACCCTGGGCCATGGCGTTGGAGGTGCGAGGCAGGTCGACTTCATCGATGTCGTTGAAGGCGTACTTGACCAGGCCGCTGCAGTCGAAGCCTTTGCTCGGGCTGCTGCCGCCCCAACGGTACGGGGTGCCGAGGACGTTGACGGCGCGACTGAGTACATCGCTGCTCTGTTCGGGCGACATCGAGGCGATCGGCAGGCTCGGCTGGTTGCTGCGCGACCGATGCTGGGCTTTGCTGCTGACATTCTTGTTCGAACGCGCAGCCGCGGAATAAGTGGACTTGGTGGAGAAACCGTTGGGTAAACGTTGCTCACGGTTGGTGGCGTGGGCGGCCAGTGGCAATAATAGGCAAAGGGTCAGCCATGTCTTGAAAAAATGACGCATGGGCAGGGCTCTTGTTGGTTAGCGCGAAACTTTATAACAGCTTTTTGGTCAATTTCTGATCCGTCTGTCGATTGCAACGACCGCGAAAACCGGCCACATTGCGGCAAAAAAACATAAATAAAGCGCGCAGGCCAGGCAGGATAGGCCTTTGCGCGAAGGGGTGGGGCCAATTGCCACACGTCGGCTCGTCACCAGAAAGTCACATTTTTTCTTAGAAAATTTTTCGATAACCCGCAGAGGCTATGAATGAACAGTTATCAACAGGACGGACAGCTGCATGACACTCACAGCAAAGTGATCGGTTATCTGCTGTGGATTTTGGGTTTCACCGGCGCTCACCGTTTCTACTACGGCAAGCCGGTCACCGGGACGATCTGGTTCTTCACCCTGGGCCTGCTGGGTATCGGCTGGCTGATCGACCTGTTCCTGATTCCGGCGATGGACCGCGAAGCCGACCTGCGCTTTCATGCCGGCCCTCTGGACTACAGCCTGAGCTGGATCCTGCTGACCTTCCTGGGCATTTTCGGCGTGCACCGTATGTACCAGGGTAAATGGATCACCGGGATCATCTACCTGTTCACGGGCGGGCTGTTTCTGGTGGGGGTCTTGTATGACTTCTGGACGCTGAACACCCAGGTGTCACTGGCCAACGCCCAGCGGCGTTGAACGCGCTGGCCTTGCCGTTGCCGGCAAGGCCATCTGCGGGATTACTGGCGGGTCTGGCGCTGCTGCAGCAACAGGTTGCTGAAGCCGCTGCCGGCCAGTTGTTTCTGAGCCACGGTCAGCTGCTCGCGATTGCTGAACGGGCCGACCAGCACCCGGTACCAGGTTTCGTCCTTGACGGTACCGGACTCCACCTTGACCGCCTGGCCGAGCAGAATGATCTGCGCGCGGACCTTGTCGGCATCTGCCTGTTTTCGGAACGAACCGGCCTGCAGGAAGAACTGCGTGGTGGCCGCCGGCTTGATCACCGGTGGCGCCGGTGGTGGCGTCTGCCCCATCAGCGCTGCCTGGGCCCGTGCGGTATCGATCTTCGCCGCTTCCGCCGGGGTGACCGGCGGTTGTGCCGGTACCGGTGGGGTCTTCTCCGGTACGGCTTCAGGCGGCACGATCACTTCAGACTCGGGCAGCAAGGTATAGAAGTCGTACTTGGGCTTGACCGGTTGTTGCGGGCTTGGCGCGGTCTTGTTGGCTTCGGCGGCCTTCTCGGCTTTCTGCTGTTCAGGCTTGCTGCGCTTGACCTCTTCGTTGCCCGGCTCAAGTTTCATCAGAAAAACGACGAAGGCGCCGACGGTCAGGCCGATCGCCAGCCACAACCAGCCCGGAATCGGTTGCTTTGCCGGGGCCTGGTTGCGGCTGGCGCCGCGCTTGGGTGCAGGTTTTTTCTTGGCAGCCAACTTACATACGCTCCAGGGTTTCCAGGCCGAGCAGCTCCAGACCTTGCTTGAGGGTACGGCCAGTCAGGGCGGCCAGGCGCAGGCGGCTCTGCTGTTGTTCGGGCGTTTCGGCACCCAGGATCGGGCAGTTCTCGTAGAAGCTGGAGAACAGGCCGGCGACGTCGTACAGATAGGCGCAGAGTACGTGCGGGGTACCTTTTTCGGCGACGTTGTTCAGGATTTCGCCGAACTGGGCCAGGCGCGCGGCCAGATCTTGTTCCTGGGCGGCTTGCAGAACGATCTGACCGTCCACTTCCTCGAAGTTTTTGCCCAGCTTGCGGAACACACCGGCAACGCGGGTGTAGGCGTACAGCAGGTACGGCGCAGTGTTGCCTTCAAAGTTGAGCATCAGCTCGAAGTTGAAGCTGTAGTCGCTGGTACGGTGCTTGGACAGGTCGGCGTATTTCACCGCATCGATGCCGACCACCTGGCCGATAGCGCGCAGTTCGTCTTCTGGCAGCTCCGGATTTTTCTCTTTGACCAGGGCGTAGGCGCGCTCCTTGGCTTCGGTGAGCAGGTCGATCAGCTTCACCGTGCCGCCGTCGCGGGTCTTGAACGGGCGGCCATCGGCGCCGTTCATGGTGCCGAAGCCCATGTGTTCCATCTGCATCGGGTGGCCGACGAAGCCGGCAAGGCGGGCCACTTCGAACACCTGGTTGAAGTGCAGGGCCTGACGTTGATCGACGAAGTACAGGGCGCGATCAGCGTTGAGTACGTTGCTGCGGTAGCGGATGGCAGCCAGGTCGGTGGTGGCGTACAGGTAGCCGCCGTCGGCCTTCTGTACGATTACCGGCAGTGGCTCGCCCTCGGCATTCTTGAATTCGTCGAGGAACACGCACTGGGCGCCGTTGCTCTCGACCAGCAGACCCTTGGCCTTGAGGTCGGAGACCACGTTGGCCAGGTCGTCGTTATAGGCACTTTCACCCATGACGTCGGCCATGGTCAGTTTGACGTTGAGCAGTTCGTAGGTTTTCTGGCAGTGCGACAGCGAGATGTCCTTGAAGCGGGTCCACAGCTTCAGGCATTCCTCATCACCCGCTTGCAGCTTGACCACCAGGCCGCGAGCACGGTCGGCGAACTCTTCCGACTCGTCAAAACGCTTTTTCGCGGCGCGGTAGAAGTTTTCCAGATCCGACAGTTCGTCGCTGGTGATTGGGTTTTCCTGCAGGTAAGCCATCAGCATGCCGAACTGGGTACCCCAGTCGCCAACGTGGTTCTGACGAATCACGGTGTCGCCAAGGAATTCCAGAACGCGCGACACAGCGTCGCCGATGATGGTCGAGCGCAGGTGACCGACGTGCATCTCTTTGGCCAGGTTAGGCGCCGACAGATCGACCACGACCTTCTGCTGCGGGCCGGCCTTGCTGACGCCGAGCTTGGCATCGGCCAGCGCGGCATCCAGGCGAGCGGCCAGAGCCTGGGTATTCTGGAAGAAGTTGAGAAAGCCCGGGCCGGCGATCTCGACCTTGCTGACCTGCTCGTCGGCAGGCAGCGCGGCAATGATTTTCTCGGCCAGGTCACGCGGCTTCATGCCGGCCGGCTTGGCCAGCATCATCGCGATGTTGCTGGCGAAGTCGCCGTGGGTTTTGTCCCGGGCGTTTTCCACCTGGATCGCCGGCGTCAGCCCTTCAGGCAACACACCGTCGGTGACGAGTTGGGTGAGGGCTTGCTGGATAAGCTGGCGAATGGTGTCTTTCATGGGCTTCTCTTTCGACCGCAAGCGCGGCGGCGCTTCGATGCGCAGGTGGAAAAACTGGACATTATCCGTTGCCGGGGCGAGGTTGCCAACCTTTGGTGTCGCAAGTACACCGCAGACCTGTAGGAGCGAATTTATCCGCGAAGGGTGTTCGCGGATAAATCCGCTCCTACAAAGGTTCATCAATACAGATCCACCGGATCTACATCCAAAGACCAGCGTACCTGGCGCCCGGACGGCATTTGTTCCAACAGTAGCAACCAGGCACTGATCAGTCGATGCAAAGGCGCCCGTGCATTGGCCTGGAGCAATAGTTGTGCACGAAAACGTCCCGCGCGTCGTTCCATCGGTGCCGGAACCGGGCCGAGCAGCTCGATGCCCTGCAGGTTGTGTTCGGCAAGTAGCTGTTCTGCTGCGCTGCAGGCTTCGTCGAGGAAACCTTCGGCCTGTCCCGGTTTATGCGCTTCAGCCCGCAGCAGGGCCAGGTGGGCGAACGGCGGAAGACCCGCTGCACGCCGCTCGCTTAGCGCTTGCTCGGCGAAGGCGAAGTAACCCTGTTCGGTCAATTGCACCAGCAGCGGGTGGTCAGCCAGATGGGTCTGGATGATCACCTTGCCGGGCTCCTCGGCGCGTCCGGCGCGACCGGCAACCTGCACGATAAGCTGGGCCATGCGCTCGCTGGCGCGAAAATCACCGGAAAACAGGCCGCCATCAGCATCGAGAATCGCCACCAGCGTCACCCGCGGAAAGTGGTGTCCTTTGGCGAGCATCTGAGTGCCGACCAGAATGCACGGCTGGCCGCGCTGGATGGTGGCGAACAGCTGGTTCATGGCGTCTTTGCGCGAGGTGCTGTCGCGGTCCACGCGTAGCACCGGAAAGTCGGGAAAAAGAATGCTCAGGCGTTCTTCCGCCCGCTCGGTGCCGGCGCCCACCGGGCGCAGGTCGACCTTGTTGCATTGCGGGCATTGGCGCGGCACGCGCTCGTCGTATCCGCAGTGGTGGCAGCGTAGTTCGTTGGAGCGCTGGTGTACGGTCATGCGCGCATCGCAGCGCGGGCACTCGGACATCCAGCCGCAGTCGTGGCACAACAGGGTCGGGGCAAAACCGCGGCGATTGAGGAACACCAGTACCTGTTGGCCGGCGGCCAGGGTCTGGCCGATGGCCTGTTGCATTGGCCCGCTGATGCCGCTGTCCAGTGGCCGGCTCTTCACGTCCAGGCGCAGGAAGCGCGGTTGCTGGGCGCCACCGGCGCGCTGATTAAGGCGTAGCAGGCCATAGCGGCCACTGTGGGCGTTGTGCAGGCTTTCCAGTGATGGCGTTGCCGAACCCAGTAAAATCGGGATGTTTTCCTGGCGCGCGCGCACCAGGGCCAGGTCGCGGGCGTGGTAGCGCAGGCCTTCCTGCTGCTTATAGGAGCCGTCGTGCTCCTCGTCGATGATGATCAGACCGGGGTGCTTCATCGGCGTGAACAGCGCCGAGCGGGTGCCGATGATGATGTCGGCCTCGCCATCGCGGGCTGCCAGCCAGGCGTCCAGGCGTTCACGGTCGTTGACCGCCGAGTGCAGCAGGGCGATGCGGGCGTTGAAACGCTGTTCGAAGCGCGCCAGGGTCTGCGGCCCGAGATTGATCTCCGGGATCAGGATCAGCGCCTGCTTGCCGGCCTCCAGGGTTTCGCGGATCAACTGCAGGTAAACCTCGGTCTTGCCGCTGCCGGTAACACCGGCCAGCAGGAAGGCATGAAAACTGTCGAAGCCTGAGCGCACAGCGTTGAAGGCGGCACGTTGTTCGTCGTTCAGGGGCAGTTCGGGTTGTGCCAGCCAGTGTTCATGGCGCTCCTGGGGCAGGTGGCGGCGCACCTCGACCTGAACCAGCTCCTTGGCCAGCAGCAGGTCGAGGCTGTCCTTGCTCAGCATCAGTTTGCTCAACAAGGTATGTGCGACCCCGTGAGGGTGTTGCGCCAGTGTCGCCAGGGCCTCGCGTTGGCGCGGAGCACGGGCGATGCGCGGATCGTCCTGGCGGGCGCCCGGCGCAACTTGCCAGAAACGTTCCTGGCGGGCTTCGGCCGGTTCGCCCTGGCGCAACAGCACCGGCAAGGCCCAGCTCAACGTGTCGCCAAGGCTGTGTTGATAGTACTGGGCTGTCCACAGGCAGAGCTTGAACAGGGCCGGGGGCAGCGGCGAAACCGGGTCGAGCAGAGCGATTGCAGGCTTGAGTTTGTCTGCCGGGACTTCGCTCTTGTCGGTGATTTCGATCAGGATGCCGATCATTTCCCGTCGCCCGAACGGCACGCGAATACGCATGCCCGGGCTCAGCGCCTGGCGTGCCATGCTCGCCGGGGCCCTGTAGTCGAACAGCCGCCGCAGGGGCGAGGGCAGGGCGAGGCGCAGAATGACGTCGGACACGCGATGAGTTCTCTGAAGAGGATTTCCAAGACCCGGCGAGCCTAGCAGACGACAGCCGGTGCAAGCGACAACTTGCGTTGCCTGGATGCTCTGGTATTATTCGCCGCCTAATTACGTGCGGTATTCAACAATGGTGTTGGGTGGCGGCACGCAGTCGAGGAAGTGACCATGAAGCCAGAAATTCACCCGAATTATGAAGTAATCGCAGTCACCTGCAGCTGCGGTAACAAGTTCGAAACTCGTTCGACCCTGTGCTCCCCGCTGGGTACCGACGTATGCAACGAGTGCCACCCGTTCTACACCGGTAAGCAGAAGACTCTGGATACCGGCGGCCGCGTCAAGCGCTTCGAAGACCGCTTCGCAGCGTTCGGCAAGAAGTAAGATTGCGCGTAGCCGGCCCGATGGGTTTGGCAATGCTGCTGAAAAAGGCGTCCCTCGTGGGCGCCTTTTTTGTGGGCGCAATTTGGCAACTGCCGGCTCTGGCCTTCTGCCCGCTACCGGTTGATCCACAGGTTGTCAGTGTGCGCCAAGTGGTCGATGGCGATACCTTGCGTCTGAATGATGGCCGCAGCGTGCGCCTGATCGGTATCAATGCCCCGGAGATCGGCCGCAAGGGCCGTACCAGTGAAGCCTTCGCCGAGGCTGCGCGCCAGCGTTTACAGGCCTTGGTCAAGGGGAGCGGCGGCCAGGTCAGCCTGGTCCCGGGCGTCGAGTCGCGTGACAAATACGGACGCACACTGGCGCACGTCTACGGCCGCTCTGGCGACAATTTTGAAGCACAACTGCTTAGCGAAGGTCTCGGTTACCGGGTCGCGGTGGCGCCGAACGTGTCGCTGAGCGGCTGTCAGCAGCAGGCTGAAAACGCCGCTCGTCAGGCGGGCAAAGGCCTGTGGCGGCAATCGCCGCTGACGCCGGCCAGCCAGATTCGGCAGTCCGGCTTTGCGTTGATCAGCGGCAAGGTTCAGGGTATCGAGCGCAATCGCGGGGGCATCTGGATCGAAATCAATGATTCGCTGGTGCTTCAAGTGCCTGCGCGTTTGCAGCGCAACTTCCCGACTGCTTTTCTCAATGATCTGAAAGGTCGATCCATCGAAGCTCGCGGCTGGGTGCTGGATCGTTCCCGCAAAGGCGGTCTGAAACCTGGGCAGCAGCGTTGGCTGCTGCCGTTGACCGACCCTTCGATGCTGGAACGGGTCGAAAGATAAAATATTGTCTACATTTTTTATTTCGATTGTACACATCGAAACCCTTGCAGGCCGCGGCTCTTGGCGGAAAGTCGTAGGTTAAAGGCCTTGACACAAGTGACCGACCAGTCTTGTCGGCCCATTGCTCTTTGCGTATCCTCGGCGGTCCGTCAGAACAGTAAATAGCGGAATGCCCACCATGTCAGATTTGAAAACCGCCGCTCTCGAATATCATGCTCAGCCTCGTCCGGGGAAACTGAGCGTCGAGCTCTCCAAACCTACCGCGACTGCTCGCGACCTGGCGCTGGCCTACAGCCCCGGCGTGGCCGAGCCGGTACGCGAAATTGCTCGCGACGCAGAGCTGGCGTACAAGTACACCGGCAAGGGCAATCTGGTAGCAGTCATTTCCGACGGCACCGCCATTCTCGGCCTGGGCAACCTCGGCCCATTGGCGTCCAAGCCTGTCATGGAAGGCAAGGGTGTTCTGTTCAAGCGTTTCGCTGGCATCGACGTATTCGACATCGAAGTCGAATCGGAGAGCCCGCAGGCTTTCATCGACACTGTCCGCCGCATTTCCATCACCTTCGGTGGCATCAACCTCGAAGACATCAAGGCACCTGAGTGCTTTGAGATTGAACGCACCCTGATCGAGCAGTGCGACATCCCGGTTTTCCACGATGACCAGCACGGTACCGCTATCGTCACCGCGGCCGGCATGATCAACGCCCTGGAAATCGCTGGCAAAACCCTGGCCGACGCCAAGATCGTCTGCCTGGGTGCCGGTGCTGCCGCCATCTCCTGCATGAAACTGCTGGTGAGCATGGGTGCACAGATCGAAAACATCTTCATGGTTGACCGTACTGGCGTGATCCACGCTGGCCGTGACGACCTGAACCAGTACAAGGCAGTGTTTGCCCACGCTACCGACAAGCGCAGCCTGGCTGATGCCCTGGACGGCGCTGACGTGTTCGTCGGTCTGTCCGGTCCGAACCTGCTGAGCGCCGAAGGCCTGAAGTCGATGGCGCCAAACCCGATCGTCTTCGCCTGCTCCAACCCTGATCCGGAAATTTCTCCAGAGCTGGCGCACGCTACCCGTAGCGACGTGATCATGGCCACCGGTCGTTCCGACTACCCGAACCAGGTCAACAACGTACTGGGCTTCCCGTTCATCTTCCGTGGTGCTCTGGACGTTCGCGCCAAGCGCATCAACGAAGAAATGAAGATCGCTGCTGCCAACGCCCTGAAAGACCTGGCCAAACTGCCGGTGCCGAAGGAAGTGTGCGCAGCCTACGGCGTCGACGCGCTGGAGTTCGGCCGTGAGTACATCATTCCGAAGCCAATGGATGCCCGTCTGATCACCGTCGTCTCCGATGCTGTAGCCAAGGCTGCCATCGAAACCGGTGTGGCGACCCTGCCGTATCCGAAGAACTACCCGCTGAAAAGCGTGGATGACGTGTTCAACGGCTGAGCCGTTGTAGCGTTGTAACAAAAAGCCCCGGCTCGTGAGAGCCGGGGCTTTTTTGTTCCATTGGCATAACCATGTGTTGCGGTACCACACCCCCGGTGGGAGCGGGCTTGCCCCGCGATTGCGGTGTATCAGTCACATCGCATCGCGGGGCAACCTCGCTACCCTCCTCCCCCCCCCCCCCTCCCCACCCCCCCCCCCCCCCCCCCCCCCCCCCCCCCCCCGCTCCCACCTATGGCCGGTCAGAACAGGTCGATCGGTGCTGCTTCATCTGCCGGCAGCGGGCTGCCCGGCGCCGAGCCATTGAGTTCATTGACCGACGGCGGTGTGTCCTCGGCCTTGAACAGCTCGAAGTAGGCATTCGGCGTGCTCGGCGTTGCCGCCCGGCCACTGACCGGGTCAACCCGCAAACTGAGGATACCTTCTGGCTCTGCCGGGGTGTGGTTGGGCTTGTCCTTGAGCGCCGGGCCCATGAAGTTCATCCAGATCGGCAGCGCCACGGTGCCACCGTATTCACGGCGACCCAGGGTTTCAGGCTGGTCGAAACCACTCCAGACGGTAGTCACCAGGTCCGCGTTGTAGCCGGAGAACCAGGCGTCCTTGGATTCGTTGGTGGTGCCGGTCTTGCCCGCAAGGTCAGTGCGACCCAGCGCCAGGGCGCGGCGCCCGGTGCCGCGCTTGATTACGTCCTGCAGCATGCTGGTGAGGATGTAGGTGGTACGGCCGTCGACGATGCGTTCGGCCACCGCTGGTGCCTGGGGGAAGGCCGGCTGATTGCCGGTAGGCGTGGCAGCCGCTTCACCGGGGAACTGAGTGCTGATCGGCGCTTCTGGCGCGCCGATACCGGCTTCGACCTGTTCCACTTGCGGTACCCGTGGCGGGTTGGCAGTGAACAGGGTTTCACCGTTACGGCTCTCGATGCGCTCGATCAGGTACGGGGTGATCTTGTAGCCGCCGTTGGCAAAGGTGCTCCAGCCCGTGGCGATTTCCATCGGCGTCAGGGTGGCGGTACCCAGGGCCAGGGACAGGTTGGGCGGCAGGTCCTGCTTGTTGAAGCCGAACTTGCTGATGTACTCGATGGTGCGACCGACGCCCATGGCCTGCAGCAAGCGGATCGATACCAGGTTGCGCGACTTGTACAGCGCTTCACGCATGCGGATCGGGCCAAGGAAGGTGTTGGTGTCGTTCTTCGGACGCCAGACCTTGTCCAGGTACTCGTCGACGAACACGATCGGTGCGTCGTTGACCAGGCTGGCCGCGGTGTAGCCGTTGTCCAGTGCCGCGCTGTAGACGAATGGCTTGAAGCTCGAACCCGGCTGACGCTTGGCCTGCATGGCGCGGTTGTAATTGCTCTGCTCGAAAGAGAAACCGCCAACCAGGGCGCGGATGGCGCCGCTGGTTGGGTCGAGCGAGACCAGGGCACTCTGTGCACCGGGGACCTGGCTGAATTTGAGGCTGTCGTCGTCCAGGCGCTGCACGCGGATCAGGTCACCCACCTGGGCGACGTCAGCAGGCTGCTGCGGTGCACGCCCCTGGCTGTTGGTGTTGAGGAACGGGCGGGCCCATTTCATGGTGTCCCAGGCTACGCTTTCCAGCTTATCGGCACGGGTCAGCACCTGCAGGCCGGTCTTGTCGACGCGGGTGACAATCACCGGCTCCAGGCCGCCCAGCGGACGCTGTTTGCTCAGCTCTTGCAGCCACTCAGCATGGGTCTTGCCCGGGAAGCGCGCCTCAGGACCGCGATAGCCGTGGCGCTCATCGTAAGCGCTGAGGCCGTCGAGTACGGCTTTGTTGGCGATTTCCTGCAGGTCGCTCGGCACCGTGGTAGTTACCCGGAAACCTTCGGTGTAGGCATCGCTGCCATAGCGGCCGACCATCTCGGCGCGGGCCATCTCGGCGATGTACGGGGCGCGGACTTCAGGTGTCGGCACGTGGTAGCTGGCGTTGATCGGCTCGGCCAGTGCGGCCTGGTAGCTGGCCTCGTCAATTTTGCCCAGCTTGTACATGCGCCCCAGAATCCAGTCACGACGCTCTTTGGCGCGCACCGGGTTGGCCAGCGGGTTGAAGCGCGAGGGTGCCTTGGGCAGGCCGGCGATCATGGCCATCTGCGCCAGGCTGATGTCGCGGATCGATTTTCCGTAATACACCTGGGCTGCGGCTTCGATGCCGTAGGCGCGGTTGCCCAGGTAGATCTTGTTGACGTACAGCTCAAGGATCTCGTCCTTGGTCAGCTCGCGTTCGATCTGCAGGGCCAGGAGGATTTCGTTGGTTTTGCGCGAGAAACTGCGTTCGCTGCTGAGGAAGAAGTTCTTCGCCACCTGCATGGTGATGGTACTGCCGCCGGTCTGGATGTGCCCGGACTTGAGCAATTGTGTTGCAGCACGCATCAGGCTGCTGGGGTCGACCCCATAGTGATTGGCGAAATTGTCGTCTTCGGCCGAGAGCAAAGCCTGGATGAAATGGGGTGGAATATCGGCGAAACGGATAGGAGAACGGCGCATTTCGCCGAACTCGGCAATCAGCTTTCCGTCGCTGCTATAGACCCGCAAAGGGATCTGCAACTGGATGCTTCTCAGGGCCTCTACCGAGGGCAAGCTGGGGCTAAGATACAGAAACGCGCCGCTCAGACCGAGCACGATGGCGCAAATGACTGCGACGAAAGACCACCAGAAGAACTTCAGCAGACGTATCAAGGCTTTTGGGCGTCCAGGTAAAAGAATGGGTTGCGCGCAGGACCAGCGGACAAGGAAAAACGCTGGGCATTATAAGCATTTTTCGCAGGCTCGCGTTATTGGCGCAGCCTTCAGGGAATCAGCCAGGTTTGACAGGGTAAAGCCCCCTGTTGACCTGCGGCGAGCAAGGAAAAACCGATGCTTGGACGCTTGGGCAGGGATGCCGGTTCACTTTTGGGGCTAGAAATTAACCCTCCGTTCATCAGGCTGGTGCGTCTGCAGCGCTATCGCGGTCGTTGGCGCGTCTTGGCCTGGGCGCTTGAGCCCTTGCCTGCGGCGGCTATGGACAATGGCTGGGTCGGTGACCCCGAACAGCTCGGAGCAGCCTTGCTCCAGGCTGTTCGGCGTAGCGCCGGGCGCGGACGGCGTGCGGCCATTGCACTGCCGGCCGGGCTGGTGATCGAAAAGCAGCTGTCGATGCCGGCTGACCTCGAGGACGAATCGATCGCCGAGCGCCTGCCAGGCGATGCCGGCCAGTTCATCCCTTTTGCCCTTGAAGATGCTGCAATCGATTTCCAGGTCATGGGGCCCGATCCTGGCGATCCGCAGCGCCAGCGGGTTGTTGTCGCGGCGTGTCACCTGGCTTTGCTCGATGTTCTCCATGCCAGTCTCGAATCCTCGGGGCTGCGTGCCTGTGTGGTCGAGCCCGACAGCCATGCCTTGCACCGTGCTGTGCAGGCCGATGGTGCTCATGAAGGTCTGCTGCTGCACGTTGAAGCCGATGCTCTGGTTTTTTTCGAGTGGGGTGAAGAACCTCTGCCGTTACGGCGCGAAGCCCCCCGGCCTGCCCAGGGACACTCCGTGCAGTCGTTGACGACGGCTGTGGATAACTACCTGTTGTCCAGCCCGGGGCGGGCGCTACCGAGTCAGTTGCTACTTTCAGGGGCGGGTGCGGCGGAACCGCATGTGCCTGGGCAATTGCAGCAGCGCCTCGGTCTGCCAGTGCGCCATGTTGATCCCTTCAACGGTCTGGTTCTGGCGTCAGGCCTGGAAGCCCAGTCCTTGAAGGTACAGGCACCTTACCTTGCGGTTGCCTGTGGCCTGGCAATGCGGGAGGACGATCGATGCCTGCGTTGAATCTGCTGCCCTGGCGTGAGCAAAGCCGGCACGTCGGTATCCGGCGTTTGCAGGGCTTGTTGTTGGGCGTTGGCTTGCTTGCTGTGTTAATTGTTTGGGTGGCCGATCAACTAGGGCGGCAGGTGCAGCAGCGTCAAATGCGTGAACGCACTTCGATCCACCAAGCCATTGAGCGCTTGGATGCTCAGTTGGCGCAGGTCGCGCAGCTCAAGGTTGAGCAGGAGCAGGTCGAGCATAGGCTGCAAGCGCTGGGGCATCTGCAGGGCAAGCAGCTATTTCTCCTGGAGCTGTTCGAAAGCCTTGAGCGCGCCGTGCCACAAGGGGTGTACCTCACCGCGGTTACTCGAGAAGGCATGCATCTGCATATCCATGGGCTGGCGCGCTCTGGTTCGTTGGTCGCTCAGCTGTTGCGCAACCTGTCCTCAGCGCTTGGGGAGGCTGAAATGCAACAGATGAAGGCGGTGGATGAGGGTGAGGCGTTCGAACTGAGCGTGACCATGGGGGATGAGTCTTGAGCGTGTTGTCCGTGGCCCGATGGCAACAGCTGGCGGCAAGCTCTCGCGTCGGGCAGGCAGCCTTGCTCGCCAGTGTCCTGGTGCTGACGCTGGGGCTTGCCTACTTCGTGCATCTGCGCGCGCTTTTCATCGAGCTCGACAAGGGTGGTGAGCAGTCGCAGCAGTTGCTGATCGAGCAGGCTGAAAAGACCGAACGAGCGCAGGCGCTGGCGCCGCACGAAGCACAATTGGCTGCAGCGTACCAACGCCTGGATGCATCACGCTGGAGATTGGCTGCAGGCGGTGAGCTGGCCGATCTGTTGGAAGAAATTGCGCGCCGAGGGCAGTCGGAAGGGGTGTTTGTCGAGCAGGTGGAGGTGTTACCGGAAGTCCTTCATGAGCACCACGTTGAATTACCGATGCAATTTCAGTTGCGAGGCGCCTACGCGAAATTGGCCAGTTTTGCCCAAGGCCTGGCTCAACTGCCGCGACTTGTCACCGTGCAGGATTTCTCGTTGCTGCCGGTGCAGGCGCCGAACTCCGCAGGGTTGCGGTTGCAGGTTCAGGTCAGTGCTTACCGTAGTCGAGTGGCGAGTACGGGTCCCCACCACAAGCTTCTTGAGCCTGAACCTGTGCGGCCTGTGCCGGATTTTTCGCGCAGCCCGTTCGAGCCATCGCCGCTGATGCAGCACCGCCAGTACCTGGAAACCCTGGCTCTCGACCAGTTCGAGATGATTGGCAGTCTTGCCCGTGGTCAGGCCCGCTTTGCTTTGCTGCAGGTTTCTGGCGTCGTGCATCGCTTGCAGCTGGGCGACCGTCTGGGGCGTGACAGGGGGCGGGTCGTGGGCATCGAGGAGCGGCAGGTTGAAGTGGCCGAGGAAGTTTTCGTGGCGGGCAGGGGCTGGGTCGAGCGACGTCGAACGCTGAGCCTGAGGTTGCCTGCGAGTGCTGGATAAATGTGCGCACCAGGGAGGTCGCAGATGAGAGCAGGATGCTACATGGCTGTATTCACCGTGCTGCTTTCGGTGCAAGGGGTTTGCGTGGCTTCAGCCAGCAGTGTTTCAAAGAGTGAGCCCTTGTCGTTGAATTTCCAGGATGTCGAGGTGCGCTCGGTGTTGCAGGTGCTGGCCGATTTCTCCGGGGTCAATCTTGTTGCCAGTGATGCGGTGCAAGGCAGGATCACCCTGCGTCTGCAGGAGGTGCCCTGGGAGCAGGCGCTGGATCTGGTGCTGCGCAGCAAGGGGCTGGAGAAGCGTAGCGAGGGCAATGTCTTGTTGGTGGCGCCTGCCGGCGAGTTGGCTGGGCAGGAAAGGCAGCGGCTTGAAGATCGTCAACAGGTGGCGGGTCTGGCGCCGACTCGGCGTGAGCTGCTGCCGATTCACTATGCCCAGGCGACAGACATAGCAGCGGTTTTCCAGTCGCTGATGGACAACGACCCATTGCAGCCATCCCAAGGGGCGTTGAGTGTCGATGAAAGAACCAACACCCTGATCGCACGCCAGACCCCGGAGCGTCTGGAGGAGCTGCGCCAGTTGATCGCTCGCCTGGATGTGCCGGTACGCCAGGTGATGATCGAGGCGCGGATCGTCGAGGCGAATGTCGATTACGAGCGCAGCCTTGGCGTGCGCTGGGGCGGGGAGCTGAACCTCGGCAGTGGCCTGGTCCTGGGTGGCGCTGACACCTTTGTCGATCTGGGCGCAGAGCGGGCCACCTCGGCCATCGGCCTCGGCCTGGTGCGCGATAACGTCCTGCTCGACCTTGAGCTCAGCGCCATGGAGAAGTCCGGCAATGGCGAAATCATCTCCCAGCCCAAGGTGGTCACCGCCGACAAGGAGACTGCGCGGATCCTCAAGGGCACCGAAGTGCCTTATCAGGAAACCAGCGGCAGCGGTGCTACCTCGGTGACTTTTCGCGAAGCGTCGCTGTCCCTGGAGGTGACGCCACAGATCACCCCGGACAACCGGGTGATCATGGCCGTGAAAGTGACCAAGGACGAGCCGGACTACCTCAATGCCCTGGCCAGTGTCCCGCCAATCCGCAAGAACGAGGTCAATGCCAAGGTCCACGTCGGCGATGGCGAAACCATCGTGATCGGCGGTGTGTACTCCACGGTGCAAAGTAAAGTTGTCGACAAGGTGCCATTTTTCGGCGATGTGCCGTATGTTGGGCGGCTGTTTCGTCGCGATGTTCTACAAGAGAAAAAATCCGAGCTGCTGGTCTTCCTGACTCCGCGTATCATGAGTGACCAGGCGATTGCTGTGAGTCGTTGATTCTGTGCGAAATTTGATACTTGTGGGGCCCATGGGTGCTGGTAAAAGCACCATCGGTCGCCTGTTAGCCAAAGAGCTGCGCCTGCCGTTCAAGGATTCCGACAAGGAAATTGAACTGCGTACTGGCGCCAACATCCCGTGGATCTTCGACAAGGAAGGCGAACCGGGCTTTCGTGACCGCGAGCAGGCGATGATCGCCGAGCTCTGCGCGTTCGATGGCGTGGTCTTGGCCACCGGCGGAGGCGCAGTGATGCGCGATGCCAATCGCCAGGCCCTGCATGCCGGAGGGCGCGTGGTGTATCTGCACGCCTCGGTCGAGCAGCAGGTCGGGCGGACCGCGCGTGACCGCAACCGTCCGTTGCTGCGCACGGCCAATCCGGAGGCGACGTTGCGGGCCTTGCTGGAGATCCGTGATCCGCTTTACCGCGAGATCGCTGACCTGGTGGTGGAAACCGACGAACGGCCGCCGCGAATGGTCGTGCAGGATATTCTCGAGCGCTTGCAGAAGTTGCCGCCCCGTTAAGCCAGGACTATCCTCGGCGGCCAGTCATGCCGTGACAGGGCACACCGTTATCGCGCGGGTCGAGTCGTCGATGCCGCGCCTTGTTCATTGTGGGGACACATGCAGACACTAAAGGTCGAATTGGGCGAGCGTAGCTACCCGATCTACATTGGCGAAGGCCTGCTGGATCAACCTGAATTGCTGGCGCCGCACATCGCCGGCAGGCAGGTCGCCATTATCTCCAATGAGACTGTCGCGCCCCTCTATCTCGAGCGTCTGAGCAAGACCCTGGGTGCCTGGTCGGTGCTGTCAGTGGTGTTGCCTGATGGCGAGGCTTTCAAGAACTGGGAAACCCTGCAGCTGATTTTCGATGCATTGCTGACCGCCCGCCATGATCGCCGTACCACGGTGGTCGCCTTGGGCGGTGGCGTGATCGGCGACATGGCAGGCTTTGCCGCTGCCTGCTACCAGCGTGGCGTGGACTTCATCCAGGTGCCTACGACCTTACTGTCCCAGGTCGATTCTTCGGTAGGCGGCAAGACCGGCATCAACCACCCGCTGGGCAAGAACATGGTCGGCGCCTTCTATCAGCCCAATGCGGTGCTGATCGATACGCGCAGCCTCAATACCCTGCCGCCGCGCGAACTGTCGGCCGGCCTTGCCGAAGTGATCAAGTACGGCCTGATTTGTGACGAACCCTTCCTGGGCTGGCTCGAAGCGAATATGGATGCATTGCGCAGCCTGGATCAGGTTGCCCTGACCGAGGCAATCGCGCGCTCCTGTGCGGCCAAGGCCGCCGTTGTCGGTGCCGATGAGCGCGAGTCCGGCGTGCGTGCCACCCTCAACCTCGGTCATACCTTCGGCCATGCCATCGAAACGCACATGGGCTATGGTGTGTGGTTGCATGGCGAGGCTGTGGCGGCGGGTACCGTAATGGCCCTGGAAATGTCCATGCGCCTGGGCTGGATCAGCCAGCAGGAACGTGATCGTGGTATCCGTCTGTTTCAGCAGGCAGGCTTGCCGGTGGTGCCTCCAGAGGAAATGACCCCGGCGCAGTTCATGGAGCACATGGCAGTAGATAAAAAGGTACTCGACGGTCGTCTGCGTCTGGTCCTGCTGAGCCGTATGGGCGAAGCGGTGGTCACCGACGACTATCCGAAAGAGATTCTTCAGGCCACGCTGGCCGCGGATTACCGCGCGATCGTGGCCCAGCTTTGAGGTTGATGAGCGTCCGATGACTAGTTTGCATGCCGACGAGGCCTTTCTCGGCCATTACCAGTTGAACCACGACCCCTTCGCTGCGCGGGTGCCTGGTTTCAAATTCTTCCCGGCCCAGCGCAAGCCGGTGCTGGGCCAACTGCACCATCTGGCCCGCTACAGCCAGCTGCTGCTGGTGGTTACCGGTCCCCAGGGCAGCGGCAAGACCCTGCTGCGCCAGGCGCTGGTTGCCAGCACCAACAAACAATCGGTGCAAAGCGTTGTGGTTTCCGCTCGTGGCGCCACCGATGCCGCCAGCGTGCTCGGCCAGGTTGCCCAGGCTTTGGGCGTCGCCCAGCCTGAAGTCCCGGAGCTACTGGCTCAAGTGGTGCAGCTGGCGTTGACCGGCCAGGAAGTCTACTTGTTGGTGGACGATGCGGAACAACTCGACGAGTCGGCACTCCAAGCCTTGCTGGAACTGGCGGCGGGCACTCCGGAAGGACGTCCGCACGTGTTCCTGTTCGGCGAGCCGTCACTGATCGCCGGGCTGGAAGAGCTCAATGCCGACCTGGAGCGTTTCCATGTCATTGAGCTTGCGCCTTACAGCGAAGAAGAAACCCGGGAATACCTCGAGCAGCGCCTGGAAGGTGCCGGGCGAGGGATCGAGGTGTTCACCAGTGAACAGATTGTCGATATTCACGAAAACTCGGATGGCTGGCCTGGAGCAATCAACCAGGTCGCCCGCGATACCTTGATCGAAGCCATGATCGCCAGCCGGACCACGGCCAAGCGACCATCAATGGGGTTCAATATGCCTAAAAAACACGTGCTGGCGCTGTCTGCTGTCGTCGTGGTCGCCGTTGCCGCGGCCGTGCTGATGCCGAAGAAAGGCGATCAGGCGCCAACCGCCCCTGCCGAGCAGGCGCAATTGCCACTGGGCCAGGGTCAGCCGAGCAATGCCCAGTCGAACAATGGCGGCCCGGCGATTGAGTTCGCTGGAAATTCGCAGCCAATGCCACTGCCGTTGGTTGGCCAGTCGCAACCGGTCATGCGTGGCCCGCTGGCTGAGTCCACCGGCATGGGTGACGGTGAAGAAGGTGGTCCGGCCGGTGATACCGCGCTGCAACCGCCGACGGTGACCACGATTGCCCCGCCGGCTGGCGTTGCTGCCGGTCCTGCACCTGCTCCGGCACAGCCGGTGGCCCAGGCGCAGCCTGTCGCTCCCGCGCCACAGCCGGTTGCACCAGTTGCCAGCAAGCCGGTTGCACCTGTAGCCAAGCCTGCACCTACCCAGGTGGCGACGGCCAAGCCTGCGCCGAAGCCTGTCGAGAAGCCTGCAGCCAAGCCCGCCGCCGGCGGCAGCTGGTATGCCGGGCAAAAACCGGGCAACTATGTCGTGCAAATCCTCGGCACCAGCTCCGAGGCGTCTGCCCAGGCCTACGTCAAAGCCCAGGGTGGCGACTATCGCTACTTCAAGAAAAACCTGCAGGGCAAGCCGCTGTACGTGATCACTTACGGTAACTTCGCCAGCCGTGATGCCGCCCTGGCTGCAATCAAAGCCTTGCCAGCCAAGGTCCAGGCTGGTAAACCTTGGCCACGTACCGTCGCCAGCGTCCAACAAGAACTGGCCGCGACCCGCTGATATAGCCTGGTGGCACTACCCCCGC
The DNA here is from genome assembly GCF_049310525.1 of Pseudomonas sp. GZD-222. Lineage (NCBI taxonomy): Bacteria > Pseudomonadati > Pseudomonadota > Gammaproteobacteria > Pseudomonadales > Pseudomonadaceae > Pseudomonas > Pseudomonas sp. GZD-222. Next base: position 57,352 of record NZ_JBMOWO010000042.1, on the reverse strand, counting down.
CACCTGCTGAGCGACTCCTGATTTACGGTCAAGCCTGCTGCGTACTGCGCGGCAGGCTTTTCTGTCCCAGACTGCCGGCCACAAGCCCATCTTGCAGTCCAGGCTGAAACGCTTCAGACTCAAGCCATGCCGCTACCACGGCGCACGCTTAAAAACATTCAAAAATGCGACATGGACTTACGACTATCCGTCGTAAATTTGTGGGCTTCCCTGTCGCTGTGCAACAATGGCTCCCCTATTGCCCCCGCAAAGCTGGCATTCGTTCGGCGTGGATGGTAAGTGGTTGTACTAAAAAGAGATTTGCCTTGGTGAGAGGCGAACCTGGTGAGAAAGTGTCTATGAAAACAGGTCTGTACCATCCCGAAGAATTCAAGGATAACTGTGGTTTCGGCCTGATCGCCCATATGACGGGTGAACCCAGCCACCACCTTCTGCAAACAGCTATGCAGGCACTGACCTGCATGACCCACCGCGGTGGTATCAACGCTGACGGCAAGACCGGCGACGGTTGTGGCCTGTTGATGCAAAAGCCCGATCAGTTCCTGCGCGCAGTGGCCCAGGAACAATTCGGTGTCGAGCTCCCCAAGCAATACGCGGTGGGCATGGTGTTCTTCAATCAGGACACCAGCAAGGCTGAAGCTGCACGCGAAAACATGAATCGCGAGATTCTCGCCGCCGGCCTGCAACTGGTGGGTTGGCGCAAAGTGCCGATCGACACCAGCGTCCTCGGCCGCCTGGCCCTGGAGCGCCTGCCACGGATCGAGCAAGTGTTCGTCGGTGGTGAAGGCCTGAGCGATCAGGAATTCGCCATCAAGCTGTTCAGCGCCCGTCGTCGCTCGTCCGTGGCCAACGCCGCCGATACCGATCACTACATCTGCAGCTTTTCGCACAAGACCATTATCTATAAAGGCCTGATGATGCCGGCGGACCTCGCCGCCTTCTATCCGGACCTGGATGACGAGCGTCTGCAGACCGCCATTTGTGTGTTCCACCAGCGCTTCTCCACCAACACCCTGCCGAAATGGCCGCTGGCGCAGCCGTTCCGCTTCCTCGCCCACAACGGCGAGATCAATACCATCACCGGTAACCGTAACTGGGCCCAGGCCCGTCGCACCAAGTTCGCGAATGACCTGATTCCGGATCTGGAAGAACTCGGTCCGCTGGTCAACCGTGTCGGTTCCGACTCCTCGAGCATGGACAACATGCTCGAGCTGATGGTCACCGGTGGCATCGACCTGTTCCGTGGCGTGCGGATGATCATTCCGCCAGCGTGGCAGAACGTCGAGACCATGGACGCCGACCTGCGTGCCTTCTACGAATACAACTCCATGCACATGGAAGCGTGGGACGGCCCGGCCGGCGTGGTACTGACCGAAGGTCGCCACGCGGTCTGCCTGCTCGACCGCAACGGTCTGCGCCCGGCGCGCTGGGTCACCACCAAGAACGGCTACATCACCCTGGCGTCGGAAATCGGCGTGTGGGACTACAAGCCTGAAGACGTTATCGCCAAAGGCCGTGTCGGCCCGGGCCAGATCTTCGCCGTGGACACCGAGACCGGCCAGATCCTCGACACCGACGCCATCGACAACCGTCTGAAGTCGCGTCACCCGTACAAGCGCTGGTTGCGCCAGAATGCCCTGCGCATCCAGGCCGACCTCAGCGACGACCAGGGCGTGGCCAGCTACGACACCGACCAGCTCAAGCAATACATGAAGATGTTCCAGGTCACCTTCGAAGAGCGTGACCAGGTGCTGCGTCCGCTTGGCGAACAAGGCCAGGAAGCGGTCGGTTCGATGGGCGACGATACGCCAATGGCGATCCTGTCCCAGCGCGTGCGTTCGACCTATGACTACTTCCGCCAGCAGTTCGCCCAGGTCACCAACCCGCCAATTGACCCGCTGCGTGAAGCGATCGTCATGTCGCTGGAGATCTGCCTGGGTGCCGAGCGCAACATCTTCCAGGAATCCCCCGAGCACGCCTCGCGGGTGATCCTCAGCTCGCCGGTGATTTCGCCAGCCAAGTGGCGCTCGCTGATGAACCTCGATCGCCCAGGCTTCGAGCGTCAGCTGATCGACCTCAACTACGAAGAAGGCCTTGGCCTGGAAGCGGCGGTGCGCAACATCGCCGACCAGGCCGAAGAAGCCGTGCGCAGCGGCAAGACCCAGCTGGTGCTGAGCGACCGCCATATCGCCCCGGGCAAGCTGCCGGTGCATGCGTCGCTGGCCGTGGGTGCCGTGCATCACCGCCTGACTGAACTGGGCCTGCGTTGCGACAGCAACATCCTGGTCGAAACCGCTACTGCCCGCGACCCGCATCACTTTGCGGTGCTGATCGGTTTCGGTGCTTCGGCGGTATATCCGTACCTGGCTTACGAAGTGCTGGCCGACCTGATCCGCACCGGCGAAGTGCTCGGTGATCTGGACGAAGTGTTCAAGTACTACCGCAAAGGCATCTCCAAAGGCCTGCTGAAGATTCTCTCGAAGATGGGCATCTCGACCATTGGTTCCTACCGTGGTGCGCAGTTGTTCGAGGCCGTCGGCCTGTCCGAGGAAGTCGTCGAGCTGAGCTTCCGTGGTGTTGCCAGCCGCCTCAAAGGTGCACGTTTCGTCGACATCGAGAACGAGCAGAAGCTGCTCGCCGCCGAAGCCTGGAGTGCGCGCAAGCCGATCCAGCAGGGTGGCTTGCTGAAGTTCGTCCACGGTGGCGAGTACCACGCTTACAACCCGGATGTAGTCAACACTCTGCAGGCTGCCGTGCAGCAGGGCGACTATGCCAAGTTCAAGGAATACACCGCGCTGGTCGACACGCGTCCGGTATCGATGATCCGTGACCTGCTCAAGGTCAAGGTCGCCGATCAGCCGCTGGCGCTGGAAGAAGTCGAGCCGCTGGACGCCATCCTCAAGCGCTTCGACTCCGCCGGTATCTCCCTGGGGGCACTGTCGCCGGAGGCCCATGAAGCCCTTGCCGAGGCAATGAACCGTCTGGGCGCGCGCTCCAACTCGGGCGAAGGCGGCGAAGACCCGGCGCGCTACGGCACCATCCGTAGCTCCAAGATCAAGCAAGTGGCGACCGGCCGTTTTGGCGTGACGCCTGAGTACCTGGTCAACGCCGAAGTGCTGCAGATCAAGGTTGCCCAGGGCGCCAAGCCCGGTGAAGGCGGGCAACTGCCTGGCGGCAAGGTCAACGGCCTGATCGCCAAACTGCGCTACGCAGTGCCTGGCGTGACCCTGATCTCGCCACCGCCGCACCATGACATCTACTCGATCGAAGACCTGTCGCAGCTGATTTTCGACCTCAAGCAGGTCAACCCGCAGGCGCTGGTCTCGGTCAAGCTGGTGGCTGAAGCCGGCGTTGGCACCATCGCCGCCGGTGTGGCCAAGGCCTATGCCGACCTGATCACCATCTCCGGTTACGACGGGGGCACCGGTGCTTCGCCGCTGACCTCGATCAAGTACGCTGGCGCCCCATGGGAACTGGGCCTGGCCGAAACCCACCAGACCCTGCGCGGCAACGACTTGCGCGGCAAGGTTCGGGTGCAGACCGACGGTGGCCTGAAAACCGGCCTGGACGTGATCAAGGCCGCCATCCTCGGGGCCGAGAGCTTCGGCTTCGGCACCGCGCCAATGATCGCCCTCGGTTGCAAATACCTGCGTATCTGTCACCTGAACAACTGCGCCACTGGCGTTGCCACGCAAAACGACAAGCTGCGCAAGGACCACTACATCGGTACCGTCGACATGGTGGTGAACTTCTTCACCTACGTCGCCGAAGAGACCCGTGAGTGGCTGGCCAAGCTGGGCGTGCGCAGCCTCGGCGAGCTGATCGGGCGTACCGACCTGCTGGAAATGCTCCCCGGCGAAACCGAGAAGCAGCGCCACCTCGACCTCAGCCCGCTGCTGGGCAGCCCGCACGTGCCGGCCGACAAGCCGCAGTTCTGTGAAGTCGACCGCAACCCGCCGTTCGACAAGGGCGTGCTGGCCGAGAAGATGGTCGACATGGCCCTGCCGGCCATTCGCGACCTGTCCGGCGCCGAGTTCAACCTGGATATCTGCAACTGCGACCGCTCCATCGGCGCGCGAATCTCCGGTGAGATCGCACGTCTGCACGGCAACCAGGGCATGGCCAAGGCACCGATCACCTTCCGCTTCAAGGGCACTGCCGGGCAGAGCTTCGGGGTGTGGAACGCCGGTGGTCTGAACATGTACCTCGAAGGTGATGCCAACGACTATGTCGGTAAAGGCATGACCGGCGGCAAGCTGGTGATCGTGCCGCCTGCGGGCAGCCCGTTCGCTACCCAGCACAGCGCCATTGTCGGCAACACCTGTCTGTATGGCGCCACCGGCGGCAAGCTGTTCGCCGCCGGCACCGCGGGCGAGCGTTTTGCCGTGCGTAACTCCGGTGCCCACGCGATTGTCGAGGGCACAGGCGATCACTGCTGTGAATACATGACCGGTGGTTTTGTCTGCGTACTGGGCAAGACCGGCTACAACTTCGGCTCTGGCATGACCGGCGGTTTCGCCTACGTGCTGGACATGGACAACAGCTTCGTCGACAAGCTCAACCATGAACTGGTGGAAATCCAGCGCATCAGCGGCGAGGCGATGGAGGCTTACCGTAGCCACCTGTCGCGCGTGCTCGGTGAGTACGTCGAAGAAACCGGCAGCGAATGGGGGCGTGAGCTCTGGGAAAACCTGGACGACTACGTGCGGCGCTTCTGGCTGGTCAAGCCGAAGGCAGCCAACCTGAAGAACCTGCTGTCCAGCACCCGTGCCAACCCGCAGTGATATGCGCCTGAAGAGTTTGATGAGGTTTTGAACATGGCTGAACGTCTGAGTAATGACTTCCAGTTCATCGAGGTCGGGCGCAAGGATCCGAAGAAGAAACTGTTGCGTCAACGCAAGAAAGAGTTCGTGGAAATCTACGAGCCCTTCAAACCCCAGCAGTCGGCCGAGCAGGCCCACCGCTGCCTGGGTTGTGGCAACCCGTACTGCGAGTGGAAGTGCCCGGTACACAACTTCATCCCCAACTGGTTGAAGCTGGTTTCCGAAGGCAACATCCTCGCCGCCGCGGAGCTGTCGCACCAGACCAACACCCTGCCGGAAGTCTGCGGCCGGGTGTGCCCGCAGGATCGCCTGTGCGAGGGTGCCTGCACCCTCAACGACGGTTTTGGCGCGGTGACCATCGGTTCGGTGGAGAAGTACATCACCGACACCGCCTTCGCCATGGGCTGGCGCCCGGACATGTCCAAGGTCAAGCCGACCGGCAAGCGCGTTGCCATTATCGGTGCCGGCCCGGCCGGCCTGGGCTGTGCCGACGTACTGGTGCGCGGCGGGGTGAGCCCGGTGGTGTTCGACCGCAACCCGGAAATCGGTGGCTTGCTGACCTTCGGCATCCCCGAGTTCAAGCTGGAAAAGACCGTGCTGAGCAATCGCCGCGAAGTCTTCACCGGCATGGGCATCGAGTTCCGCCTCAACACCGAGGTGGGCAAGGACATCAGCATGGACCAACTGCTCGAAGAGTTCGATGCAGTGTTCATGGGCATGGGCACCTACACCTACATGAAGGGCGGCTTCCCTGGTGAAGACCTGCCCGGCGTGCACGATGCCCTGGATTTCCTGGTGGCCAACGTCAACCGCAACCTGGGCTTTGAAAAGTCGCCGGAAGATTTCGTCGACATGAAAGGCAAGAAGGTGGTGGTGCTCGGTGGTGGCGACACGGCGATGGACTGCAACCGCACCTCTATCCGCCAAGGCGCCAAGGCCGTGACCTGCGCTTATCGTCGTGACGAAGCGAACATGCCGGGTTCGCGCAAAGAGGTGAAGAACGCCAAGGAAGAAGGCGTGAAGTTCCTCTACAACCGCCAGCCGATCGCGATTGTCGGTGAAGACAAGGTTGAAGGCGTGAAGATGGTCGAGACCCGTCTCGGCGAGCCGGATGCCCGTGGCCGCCGCAGCCCCGAGCCGATCCCGGGCTCCGAAGAGATCATCCCGGCCGACGCCGTGGTCATCGCTTTCGGTTTCCGTCCGAGCCCGGCACCGTGGTTCGAGCAGTTCAGCATCCATACCGACAGTCAGGGCCGCGTCGTGGCACCGGAGAAGAACACCTTCAAGCACCAGACCAGCAACCCGAAGATCTTCGCCGGTGGCGACATGGTTCGCGGTTCTGACCTGGTGGTGACGGCGATCTTTGAAGGGCGCAATGCCGCCGAAGGGATCATGGATTACCTGGAAATCTGAATCGCGGGGCAAGCCCGCTCCCACAGAGATTACCGGTGGGAGCGGGCTTGCCCCGCGATGAATTCAACAAATCTATTGACCTGTCACAAGTCGATAGACAAAAGGCACGGTACTTACCGTGCCTTTTCCGTTGGTGTCTGAGAAAATGCCCGCACTTTTTTTCCGGATGCCGACATGACTGCCTTGAAGAACGATCGTTTTCTGCGCGCCCTGCTCAAGCAACCTGTAGACGTTACCCCGGTGTGGATGATGCGCCAGGCCGGCCGCTATCTGCCGGAGTACCGTGCCAGCCGTGCCAAGGCCGGTGACTTCATGAGCCTGTGCATGAACCCTCAGTTTGCCTGCGAAGTCACGATGCAACCGCTGGACCGCTACCCGCTGGACGCCGCGATTCTGTTCTCCGACATCCTCACCATTCCCGACGCCATGGGCCAGGGCCTGTACTTCGAGACCGGCGAAGGCCCGCGTTTCAAGAAGGTCATCAGCACCCTGGCCGATATCGAGGCGCTGCCGATCCCTGATCCGCAGAAAGACCTGGGCTATGTGATGGATGCGGTCAGCACCATTCGCCGCGAGCTCAATGGCCGCGTACCGCTGATCGGTTTCTCCGGCAGCCCCTGGACCCTGGCCACCTACATGGTCGAAGGCGGCTCGTCGAAAGACTTCCGCAAGACCAAGGCCATGCTCTACGACAACCCGCAGGCCATGCACCTGCTGCTCGACAAGCTGGCACAGTCGGTCATCAGCTACCTCAACGGTCAGATCCTCGCCGGTGCGCAAGCCGTGCAGATCTTCGACACCTGGGGTGGCAACCTGTCGGCGGCGGCCTACCAGGAGTTCTCCCTGGCCTACATGCGCAAGATCGTCAGCGGTCTGATCCGGGAGCACGAAGGCCGCAAGGTGCCGGTCATCCTGTTCACCAAGAATGGCGGCCTGTGGCTGGAAAGCATTGCCGACGCAGGTGCCGACGCCCTGGGCCTGGACTGGACCTGCGACATCGGTGAAGCCCGTCAACGTGTCGGCAGCAAGGTTGCCCTGCAGGGCAACATGGACCCGACCGTGCTCTACGCCAAGCCGGAAGCCATCCGTGCCGAAGTCGGGCGCATCCTGGCCAGCTATGGCCATGGCAGCGGTCATGTGTTCAACCTCGGCCACGGTATTACTCCGGAAGTCGATCCGGAGCATGCCGGTGCGTTCATCAACGCCGTGCACGAGCTGTCGGCGCAGTACCACCAGTAAGTACTGCTGCAAGATCAAACGCCCGGCCAATGCCGGGCGTTTTGCTTTTAAGCTTCAGTTCAGCCTGCTTGGGTAATCTGGCTCCATCGAAACCCAGACAGGATCTTCATCATGAAAGCTCGTTACCTCGCTCTGCTGCTTGCCCCGCTGTTCAGCACCGCTGCCCTGGCCACCGGCTACACCGGTCCAGGCGCGCAGCCAGTCACCACGGTTGCAGCTGCCAATGACGCCGCTGATGACACCCCGGTGGTGCTGCAAGGTTATGTGGTGAAGAAGCTGAATAACGATGACAAGTACGAGTTCAAGGACACCACCGGTACCATCAAAGTCGAAATCGACAATGAAGACATGCCGCCAGTGGCCTTCAGCGAGAAGACCAAGGTCAAGCTGACCGGTGAAGTCGAGAAGCACTTGATGAGCCGTGAAGTGGATGTTGATCTGGTTGAAGTAATCAACTAAGTGACAAGGGCCGCTCAGCGGCCCTTTTCTTCAGCTCTTCGCCGGCAATCTGCTGAGGTGCAACGCCACCAGCAATGCCACCACCAGCAAGCTGCCAATGAACAGCCCAATGCCGTTCCACCCGGCCTGATGCCAGAACACCCCACCGGCCGTCCCGGCCACACTCGATCCCGCGTAGTAACTGAACAGGTACAACGACGACGCCTGGCCTTTGGCTTTGGTTGCCCGCCGTCCGATCCAGCTACTGGCCACCGAGTGCGCGCCGAAGAAGCCGAAGGTGAACACCAGCATGCCGACGATCACCAGCGGCAAGGGGCTGAACAGGGTCATCAGCAAACCGCTGAACATCAGCACGATGGTGCCCCAGAACACCTTGCGCCGCCCCAGTTTGTCGGCCAGGGCGCCGATCTGCGCCGAGCTGTAGATCCCCGACAGGTACACCACCGACAGCAAGCCGACCAGCGCCTGGCTCATGTGGTAGGGCTCGGCCAGCAGGCGATAGCCGATGTAGTTGAACAGGGTGACGAAGGCGCCCATCAGCAGGAAGGCTTCGAGGAATAGCCAGGGCAGACCGGCATCGCGAAAGTGCAGGGTAAAGCCTTCCAGCAGGCTGCGCGGGTGCAGCGAGCGCGGGCGGAAGTTTCGCGATTCGGGCAGCACTTTCCAGAACACCACCGCCGCGATCAGGGCCAGGCTGCCGATGACCAGCAGCGCCGTGTGCCAGCTGACGAAATCGATCAAAACCCCGGTGATCAGACGACCGCTCATGCCGCCAATGGCGTTGCCACCGATGTACAGGCCCATCGCCAGACCGATGTGCTGTGGATGGATCTCTTCGCTCAGGTAGGTCATGGCCACGGCCGCCAGGCCACTCAACGACAGCCCCAGCAGTGCGCGGGTCAGCAGCACGCCGTGCCAGTTGGGCATCAGGGCGCTGACGAGGGTGCACAGGGCGGCGCAGAACAGGGCGAAGACCATCACCGGTTTTCGCCCGATGCGATCAGAGATGGGCCCGGTGATCAGCAAGCCGACCGCCAGCATGCCGGTCGATACCGAGAGGATCAGGCTGCTTTGCGCGGCACTGATGGAAAACTCCTGGGACAGCATCGGCATCATCGGCTGTACGCAGTAGAGCAGGGCGAAGGTGGCAAAGCCGCCGCAGAACAGCGCCAGCACGGTGCGCATAAAGGCCGGGGTGCCTTTTTCGATCCAGCGTTCGTTGAGGGTGGCGACGATGTCGTCGAGGGCAGCAGGGGGGATTTCGTGGGCGTGTGGAGCAACAGCAGTTTTCACGGGTGACCTCGGGGGCGCTACGGCCTGTCAGGCAGTGATAAAAGCATATAGCTGGCTAATGATCATTTCCAATATATTGTTCGACCTGTTTAAGAGGTTTAACGACCTATTGGAGCTGCCTTGGAATTGCGTCACCTGCGTTACTTCATCGCCGTCGCCGAAGAGCTGCATTTTGGCCGGGCGGCGCAGCATCTGGGGATCTCCCAGCCGCCCTTGAGTCAGCAGATTCAGGCCCTGGAGCAGGAGCTCGGGGCGCGTCTGTTCGAGCGTACCAATCGTCGGGTCGAGCTCAGTGAAGCGGGGCGACTGTTTCTGGAAGAGGCACGACTGGTCTTGGCCCAGGTCGACAAGGCCGCCGATGTCGCTCGTCGTGCACAGCTGGGTGAGTTGGGCGAGATGAAGATCGGCTTCACCTCATCGGCGCCCTTCAACTCCACGATCCCCAAAGCGATCTATGCCTTTCGCCAGCGCTTTCCGGCTGTGCACTTGAATCTCAAGGAGATGAGCAGCCAGGCGGTGGCCGATGCGGTGCTCGATGAAAGTATTGAAGTCGGCCTGATACGGCCCCTGATGCTGCCGGAAAGCCTGGTGGCCACCGAATTGTTCCGTGAGCCCTTGGTCGCGGTGATTAACGCTGCGCATCCGCTGGCCCAGGGTAGTGAAGGTGGGTTGTACATGGCGGCGCTGGCCGAGCAGCCGTTCGTGTTCTTTCCGCGCAGTTACGGCAGCGGCCTGTATGCGCAGTTGTTGAGCCTGGCCCGGGAGGCGGGCTTCAGCCCGCACTTTGCCCAGGAAGCCGGCGAGGCCATGACCATTATCGGTCTGGTGTCCGCGGGCCTGGGGGTGTCAGTGTTGCCGGCGTCGTTCCAGCGCATGCGCATCGATGGCGTGGTCTACCGGACCTTGCTCGACAGCGATGCGATGACTGCGGTGTGGCTGGTGCAGCGACGCGAATCGAACTCGGCGATGGCCCGCGCATTCGTGTCGTTGCTGGGCGGACGTGGCGTTGATTCGTCCGCATGAGCGAGCGCCCGATCAAGCGGCACCCGCATCAGTGCCAGCGGCGGAAAACCAACGAGGTATTGACCCCGCCAAAGGCAAAATTGTTGTTCATCACGTACTCGTTGCTCAAGTAACGCCAATCGCCGCACAGGTAGTCGAGCTCACCGCACAGTGGGTCAATGTTGTTCAAATTGAGGGTGTGCACATAACGGTCGCTGTTCATCATTTCGATGCTGAACCAGGACTCCAGCGCACCGCAGGCACCCAGGGTATGGCCGAGAAAGCTCTTCTGCGAACTGATCGGCATGCGCGGGCCGAACAGGCTGCTGGTGGCCAGGGTTTCGGCGATATCGCCCTGTTCGGTGGCGGTACCGTGGCCATTGACGTAGCCAATGGCTTCGGGCGCGAGGTTGGCGTCTTCCAGGGCCAGTTCCATGGCGCGGCGCATGGTCACCTGCTCCGGGCGGGTGGTGTGCTGGCCGTCGGCGTTGGTGCCGTAACCGACAATTTCGGCGTAGATGTGCGCGCCACGCGCCAGGGCGTGTTCGAGTTCTTCAAGCACCAGCATGCCGCCGCCTTCACCGATGACCAGGCCGTCACGACCGCTGTCATAAGGGCTGGGGGTGCTCTGCGGGGCGTCGTTTTTCAGGCTGGTGGCATACAGCGCATCGAACACCATGGCCTCGGTCGGGCACAGCTCTTCGGCGCCACCGGCGAGCATCAGCGGCAGGCGGCCGAACTTGATCGCTTCATAGGCGTAGCCGATGCCCTGGCTGCCGCTGGTGCAGGCACTGGAGGTGGGGATCAGGCGCCCGGTCAGGCCAAAGAAAATGCTGATATTGGCGGCGGTGGTGTGCGGCATCATGCGTACGTAGGAGTTGGCATTGAGGCCTTCGGCAACCGAATTGAGCAGCATGTTACCGAAGGTTTTCATCTCGTCGGTGCTACCGGTGGACGAGCCACAGGCGACGCCCATGCGACCATCGCGGATCGTCGGGTCGTCGAGCAGGCCGGCATCGCGCAGGGCGTTCTCGGCCGCGGCCACGGCCAGGCGTGAAACCCGGCCCATACTGCGCAGTTGCTTGCGGGTCCAGCTCTCGGGGACTTTGAAGTCATCGACCGGGCCGGCCAGGCGCGTATTGAGCTCCTCGAAGCGGTCCCACTCGTGCATCCGCCGAATGCCGCTGCGATGCCTGGAAAAGTGCCCGGCGATGGTCGCCCAGTCGCTGCCCAGGGATGTGATGCCGGCCATGCCGGTGACCACCACGCGTTTCATCAGCACAATCCTCCGTTGACTGCCAACACCTGGCGGGTGATGTACGCCGCCTCGGCCGACACCAGGAAGTTGACCGCACTGGCGACCTCTTCGGGAGTGCCCATGCGTTGTGCCGGGATCATTTTCAGCAACTCATCGACCGGTACATGCTCATCGAGCATGGCGGTATCGATCAGTCCGGGGGCGACGCAATTCACCGTAATCTTGCGTTTGCCCAGCTCAATCGCCAGAGCTTTGGCGGCGCCAATCACACCGGCCTTTGAGGCGCTGTAATTGACCTGGCCACGGTTGCCGATCATGCCGGAGACCGAGGTGATACAGACGATCCGGCCCGGCGCTCGGCGGCGGATCATCGGCATCATCAGTGGGTGCAGAACGTTGTAGAAACCGTCCAGGTTGGTGCGCAGCACCTGGTCCCAATCCTCTTCGCTCAGCGCCGGGAAGGCGCCGTCGCGGGTCAGTCCGGCATTGCACACTACGCCGTAGTAAGCGCCATGGGTCTCGACGTCGGCACTGAGCAGGGCCGCGCAGGCGGCACGGTCGGCGACGTCGAACTGCAGTACGCGCGCCTGCCGGCCCAGCGCCCGGACTTCTTCGGCAACGGCGTCGGCCTCGGTGCGGCCACTGCGGCAGTGCAGTACCAGGTCGAAACCGGACTGCGCCAGGCGCAGGGCAATGGCCCGGCCAATGCCACGGCTGGAGCCGGTGACGAGGATGGTGTCAGTCATTCGGGGATTCCTCCGGGCCCGCTTCGGCCAGGTAGCTGGCAGTTTGTGGCGGGCTGAATACGTTCAATCGGGCGCTGGCGTGAATGCCGGGACCTCGCAGATCACACTCGAATACAGCCATGCCGTTGTCGTCTTCCAGTGAGGGACGGGCATGGATATGCAGTTCGGCCCCGGCGGGAAAGGATTCGACATTGCATTCGAACTTGCGCGTACCGAGGAGAAAACCCAGCGCTACAGGTTTGCCTTGGGTTCGGGCACGGCAACCGGCAAACGCTGCAGCGCTCTGGGCCATTAACTCGATGCCGATCCAGGCCGGCAGGCTACCGTCAGCGCCATTGAACAACCCGCCCGGGCGAACGGTCAGGCGGGTATGCACCTGATCTTCGTCGAATGCGTCGATCTGATCGATCAGGATCATGTCGCCGGCATGGGGCAGTAGTTCGGCCAAGGGCCAGGTGATCATGAGGCATCTCCGAGAATCAGGCTGACATTGTTGCCACCGAAGGCGAACGAGTTACTCATCAAGCGCCGTGGGCCTGCAGTCGGCAGGTGCTGGCGGGCATCGACCAGGTTGAGCGTCGGCAGCAGTGGGTCGACCTCGCCGTCCCAGCGGTGTGGTGGAAGCTGCCCATGGCGATTGTGCGCCGACAGGCTTAACCAGCAGAAAGCCGCTTCCAGTGCACCGGCCGCGCCCAGGGTGTGACCGCTCATGGGTTTGCTCGACGAACAGGCCAGCTGGCTGCCGAACAGCGCATGTACGGCGCGGCTCTCCATGGCGTCGTTGTGCTGGGTGGCCGTCCCGTGCAGGTTCAGGTAGTCGATTTGCGCTGCCCGCAGACCTGCATTGTCCAGCGCCTTGGCCATGGCCTGCAAGGCGCCTTTACCCTCGGGCTCGGGCGCCGAGATATGGTGTGCATCGGAGCTGGCCCCGGCGCCAAGCAGGGCAATGCAGGGACCTTCGCGATTCGCCTCGCGGGTCATCAGAAACACGGCTGCGGCTTCGCCGATGTTGATGCCGTTGCGATTGACCGAGAATGGATTGCAGCGCTGCGCGCTGACCGCTTCCAGGGCACTGAAACCGTTGAGGGTCAGCTTGCACAGGCTGTCCACGCCACCACAGATCACCGCGTCGCAGACACCCATATCGAGCAGCCGCCGGGCACTAATCAAGGCACGGGCGCTGGAGGTGCAGGCGGTGGAGATGACGTAGGCCGGGCCGCTCAGTTGCAACCAGTCGGCGAGAAAGTTGGCCGGCGCACTGAGTTCCTGTTCGTGGTAGTCATAGCTTGCCGGGAACTGTTGCTCGCGCAGGTAATGAGCAATACCTGCGCCCGCTTCGGCAATGCCTGAAGTACTGGTGCCCAGCACGATTGCTACCCGCTCGCGGCCATGGCGAGCAATGGCCGCCTGGATCGGCGCGATGATCTGCAGGCAGGCTTCATACAGCAACTGATTGTTGCGGCTGCTTCGCGCCTGCAACTGCGGCGGCAGGTCGAGCAACGTCCCGGACACGGCGGCAACCGGCACGCTGCGTTGCGGCACCCAGCCGTGTTCTTCGCGCATGCCTGAGCAATCACCGGCAAACAGGCGGCGGGCGACTTCGGCTTGATCGCGCCCCAGGGCGCAGACCAGGCCCAGGGCGTTGAGAGAAGCGCTCATGGCGTGGTCTCGCTGGGCAGTGGACTGACTAGATAACGCAGGCCCTGCGTGAGGTTCAAGGTGAAGTCGTCGGTGTGCCGGTAATCGACCCGCCAGCGCTCCGCCAACCAGCGCTGCTGACCGTGCTGACGGGCACCTGGATAGCGTTGCTGCAATTCTCCTGCGGGTGTCAGCGCAAACAGCACAGCGGCGAACAGCTCACGGGCTGCGGGATTTGGCGGTAGGAAACCATCGGCCTGCCACTGACCCTGGTCGAGCACTTGCCGGGCCTGGGGAATGCCCAGCAGATCAAGCAACGACCAGCGCAGGTGGGTGCCTTCACGCTGGATCACCAGCAACCAGTCCTGACGTTGATCGGTCTGTTCGCGCTGGATGTGCAACTGCATCGGCAGCGTCAGCGTCGGCAGCTGTGCAGGCAGTGGCGCCTGGCTGGCGCAGGCACTGAGCAGGACCAGTGCGCAGATCAACAGCAGCCGTTTCATGCGTGCTCCTTGTGCCGGGTGGCGGCCCAGGGCGCGAGGATGAAGCTGAACACCAGCCCCAGGCTCACGGCCAGGCCAAAATTGCTCACTGCTGGTGTGCTCGACACGGCCAGCAGGCCGAACGACAGCCAGGTGGTGGTGGCTGCCAGCAAGGTGCCCAGCAGGCTGACGGCAGCGCCGCCGATCTGCTCATGCATGAGGATGGCGTAGTCGACGCTGATGGCCGTAACCAACAGCAAGCCGAACAGGCTGAACAGGGTCAGTGGCTGCCCCAGCCAGCCAAGACTGGCCAGGCTGCACAGGGCCGCGAGCAGCGGCAAGGCGACGATACGCAACGCCCCACTCATGCCGAAGGGCAGGATCAGCAGCACCACGATCAATGCACAGGACAGCAGCTTCAACTCGGCGGCGCTGACCTGGGTGGCGGCGAACACCCGGTTCAAGTCGCCGAGCCGATCCACCAGTTGTACGCCTTCCAGGCCTTTTGCCTGCTGGTGCAGCAAGGCCGGATCGCTCAAGCCCTGCAGGCTGACGATGGCGGCCACGCCTTGCCCGTCAGTGCCCAGCCAGAGGGGGCGCCAGGGCTCGCCCAGAGGGCCGCTGAGGGCGTGATCGATGTCCAGGGATGGCAGTGCCTGCAACTGGGCCAATTCGGCTTGCAGCGCGCTGTACGGGATGCCCAGAGCCAGCAGCGGCTGCCAATGCTCGGGCAGCCTGGCCAGTGCATCGCGTAGCTGCTGCTGTTCGACCGGGCTGGCGACCAATTGGCTGAGGGCCATGTAATTCTTGAGCTTGTCGGTCTTGACCAGTGCGTCGAGGCGAGCGCCCAAGGCTTGCAGGCGCTCGAGCAACTGGCTCTGGTCGGCGCCGCGGACCAGGTAGAACTGACTCGTCGGCTGATAGCCGGTAATGCGCGCCACGGCCTGGGCTTCTTCAAGCAGTTGCGGTGAAGTGTTGATCCATTGGCGGATGTCGTTACGACTGTCCAGCTGCCACAAACCAGCGATGCAGAACAGGGTCAGCAGGCCGAGCAGCACGGGACTGGGGACCCTGGCCAACAGTTTGCTACGCAGGTCCATCAACCCTTGCGCGACCGTCAGCGGCCACTGCGCCGGTTGCAGCGAGGTACCCTTGAGCAGCGCGGGCAGCAGGCACACCGCACTAAGGTAGGCGCCGAGCAGGCCGGCAGCGGAAAACGCGGCGATCTGGGTGAGGGCCGGGAAGGGCGTGAAGGCCAACGCCAGGTAGCCGATGCAACTGGTCACCAGGCTCAGGCTCAACCCCGGCAGGGTCAAGCGCAGGGCGGGCCAGGCATGCCAGGGGCGCAGGCTCCAGCTTTTCGACAGGTAGTGCAGCGGATAGTCCACGGCCACGCCAATCAGGCTGGAGCCCAGCACCAGGGTCATCACATGCATTTGGCCAAACAGGGCCACGCAGGCGGCGGCACCGAACAGCATGCCGACCAGCACCGGGACGAACGCCAGCAACACCCGTGGGCGCCGAAATGCCAGGAGCAGCAGGAGCAGAATGCCGAGTGTGGCGCCGCCGCCGACCCAGGTGATTTCCTGACTGGCCTGGCGCTGGCCGTTGGCGGCGTACAGCAGACCGCTGGCAGCCAGCAGCTGTGCGCCGTCCTGGCTGGCTTGCTGGCGACTGCTGTCGAGCAAGGCCGCGACTTGCAGCGGTAGCTGCAGATCGAAGGCATTGCCCAGGGTCCGGGCTCGCAGTAACACCCAGAACTGGCCGTCGGCCTCGGCCAGCAGCGCGCCACTGGCGGTGTCCAGCTGCACGGCGGCAGGGCGTGGCTGACTGTCGAGGATGCGCCCGGTCAGGCCCAGCCAGTCGTCCTGGCTGGGCACCAGGCTGAAGCCGCTGAACGGGTCGTAAAGGCTTTGCACACGGTGTTCGACAAACGCCTGAGGTGCGTCGATCAGCGTGGTACGGTCGGCACGTGAAAGCATCGCCAGACGGCCTTGCAGCAATTGCGCACGCAGTGCCGGTAAATCGCTCTGTACGCTCCACTGAACCTTCTCGAACAGGCCGCTGGCTTGCCATCGCTCACCCAGGCGCTGAGCCAGGGCAATGGCCTGTTCGCGCCGGGGATGGCCGACCAGCACCAGCATCTCGCGGTTCAACGGCTCCTGCATGCGTTGTTCGGCGCGTTGCACCAACGGGTCTTGAGTAGCGCCGGGCACCAGGGTCATCAGGTCGGCCGACAGCGGCGCGCCGCGATGCCACTGCCAGGCGGTCAAGGCCAGGACCGCGACCAGAAGCACCAGGAACAGCCGCGGCAACACACGCTCACTGGGCAAAGTCGCGGCGCTCCGTGTCGCTCAGCTGGCTGGCGCTGCTGCTGGCAGGCATGCGCAACACGGTACTGTCGCCCTGGATTTCGAGCATCTGGATACGTTCGACAAAGCGTCCGCCGTCGATGTCGATGTGCTGGAACACCTGCTTGAGCAGCAGCGAGCGCGGGGTCAGGCGCAGTTGCCAGTGCTGGGCATCGCCTTGCAGGCTGAGTTCGAAATCGCGCTGCAGGCCGCTGCTGTCACCTTGCAGCACGGCGAAGAACAAGCGGTTTTGCTCGGCGCCGGCACTCTTGCCCGGCAGCCTCTGCCAGCCTGCGGGGTCGCGGCGGGCAATGCCCTGGGCGTCGAGGCGGTAGTCCTGCTTGAGCGGCGTGTGCAGCAACCAGAGCAAACCGTGATCGCGGGCCAGGACGAACTGGCCTTTGCTCAGCAAGGGCTGAGGCAGGGCGCGCAAGTGTTTTTCCTGGATGAACGGGCCCTTGACCACTGCCGGCTCAGCCAGCTGTTTACTCAGATCGTCCAGGCCGAACGCATGGACCAGGGCGCTGGTGAGCAGCAGCGCGGCGCCCAGCAGGCCGCGCAACAGGCCTTTCATTTCAGTACCCCGGCCACGGCGTCGAGCATTACCTGTGGCGAGGCCAGTTGCATCTCGCCGCTGGCGATGTCCACCGCTACCTGTACCGAGCTGGCGCGGGTCATGCGCTCACCGCTGATCGCGTCGCTGATCAGGTAGTTGATCTTCAGACGGTTCTCCCACTCCACCAGGCTGGCGCGCACATTCAGGCGCTGGCCGAAGATGGCGCCGCGCACATAGCGCAGCTGCAGGTCGATCACCGGCCAGGCATAGCCCGAGTCGCGCATCTGCAGGTAGTTGTAGCCGAGCCGGTCGAGCAGCGCGCAGCGCGCCACTTCGAGGTATTTGACGTAGTGGCCGTGCCAGACCACCAGCATGCTGTCGACATCGAAGAACGGCACCAGGACTTCGGTGTCGACGTGCAGCACTCCTTTACTGCGCATGCAGCCTCCAGTGTTGTTCGGCAATTCGACTCAGGCACAGGCGCAGGTCGCTATCCAGGGCGCGGTCCTCGATGACCGGGGCGAAATCTGCCAGCAGCTCGCCGTGCATCGCCGCCAAGGCCGGCGGCAAGTCGCGGGTATCGGCTTCGCGGCTGCGCAGCCAGACGCCCTGATTGGCCGCCAGCAGGGTGGCGGCGGCAACCTGTTCGGTCAGTTCCAGCACGCGCAAGGCGTCTCGGGCAGCGATGGTGCCCATGCTCACTTTGTCCTGATTGTGGCATTCGGTGGAGCGGGAAAACACGCTGGCCGGCATGGTCTGCTTCAGGGCCTCGGCAGTCCAGGCGCTGGCGCCGATCTGCACCGCCTTGAAACCATGATTAAGCATCGCCCGCTCGGCACTGGCGCCGGACAGGTTGCTGGGCAGGCCGTGGTTGTAGCGCACGTCTACCAGCAGGGCGAGCTGGCGATCGAGCAGGTCGGCGACGTTGGCTACCAGGGTCTTCAGGCTGTCCATGGCGAAGGCGATGTGGCCGCCGTAGAAGTGTCCACCGTGCAGCACCCGTTCGGCTTCGGCGTCGATGATCGGGTTGTCGTTGGCGCTGTTGAGTTCGGTCTCGATGAAACTGCGCAGCCAGCCCAGGCTATCGGCCAGCACGCCGAGCACATGGGGCGCGCAGCGTAGCGAATAGCGATCCTGCAAGCGGTGCAGCGGTGCGGTCGGCGCGTCGATGGCCAGGTCCTGGCGCAGCCAGGCGGCCACCTGCATCTGCCCCGGGTGGGGTTTGGCCGCGAACAGGCGCTCGTCGAAGTGTTCCGGATTGCCTTGCAGGGCGACCACGTTCAGCGCCGTGATGCGTGTGGCCAGCTTGAGCAGGTAGTCGGCGCGGGCGAAGGCCAGGCAGGCGAGGCCGGTCATTACCGCGGTGCCATTCATCAGCGCCAGGGCTTCTTTGGGCCGCAGCACCAGCGGCTGCCAGCCCAGCTCGCGGTGGACCTCAGCGGCACTGCGGCGCTCGCCGTGGTACATGACCTCGCGCTCGCCGGACAGGGTCGCGGCGACATAGGACAACGGTGTCAGGTCGCCGCTGGCGCCGACCGAGCCCTCTTCCGGGATCAGCGGCAGGATGTCGTGGGCGAGAAACTCCTGCAGACGCTCCAGGAGTTCTACGCGCACACCGGAAACGCCCTGGCACAGCGACTGCAGCCGGGCTGCCAGAACCGCGCGGGTCGCCGGCGCATCGAGCAGTCGCCCCAGGCCACAGCCATGGAAGGTGTACAGATGCCGCGGCAAGGCTTCGACGTGTTCCAGGGGAACAGCCACCACACAGGAGTCGCCATAGCCGGTGGTGACGCCGTAGATAACCCCTTCCTTGTCCAGCAGGGTGTCGAGAAACTGCGCGCCACGGGTGATACGCACACGGTACCGGGCATCATCCTGCAGACGGCTTTCAGCCTGGCGGTTGGCCAGGGTCAGGACGTCTTCGATCGCCAGCGGTGACTCACCGAAGGTTACAGGCTCATGCACAGGCATCGTCATCGGTCTTCCAGAAAGGGTAGAAATTGAACCATTGCTGCGGCGCTTGCAGGCAGTAATGTCCCAGGCGTTCGGCGTAGCGTTGAGCCCACTGCGCGATGACTTGATCGCGCTGGCTGCGGCGCCATTCGATGGCGGCGGCGAAGGGTTCGAGAATCACCTGGTAGCGCCCGTGTTGCTTGAGGCAGAACAGCAGGTTGAGCGGGCACTTGAGCAGCCCGGCAAGCAGCCAGGGACCCTGTGGAAAGGCCGCCGGATAGCCGAGAAAGTCTACCTCGACTGTGCGCGCTCCGTGCAGTGGTACGCGATCACCGGCAATTGCCAGCCACTCGCCGCGCTCCAGGCGCTGGCTCAGTTGCAGCATGATCGCCGGGTCCAGCTCGCTGACCTGTATCAGGCGCAGATTGCTTGCCCCGGCTTCGCCCAGCAGGCGATTGAAACGTTCGGCATGGCGGGTGTGCACCAGCACGTTCATGGTCACCTGTTCGCCCAGTTCCGCCAGGGCACGGCAGACTTCCAGATTGCCCAGGTGAGCACCCACCAGCATCTGCCCGCGCTCGCCACGCAACTGTGGGCGCAGCAGGGCCGGGTCGATGATTTCGATCTGCTCCAGGCGCAGCTTGCCGTTCCACACGTCGAGCTTGTCGAGCAGGGCGTCAGCGAACGCCATGAACTGGCCGAATACCCGCCAGTGGCTCGGACGCAAGGCGGGCTGGGCGCTCCAGGCGGCCAGGCGCTGCTGGTACTGCCAGGCACTGCGCCGGGCCGTGCGGCCAAACAGGAAGAAATACACCACCACGCCATACAGGATCGGGCTCAGCAGGCGCCGTCCGAGCAGCCGGACGCCGACAGCGGTCAGCTTCATCAACCAGAAACTGCCACGTTCCTGCTGCTCGGCCCAGTGCTGTTCGCCGCGGCTCATGCCTGCCACCGCCGCCAGAGGATCATGGGGGCACGCAGCAACATGCCGACGAACAGCTTGGCGTGCATCTTCGAGATCAACAGGTTGTCGTGGAACAGGCGAAAGTGCGACAAGCCGTCCGCCGGGTAGTGGACGCGGGTTGGCAGCCAGCGCATCGGCTGGTTGCGCCAGGCCAGGCGCACGAGGATTTCGGTGTCGAAGTCCATGCGCTTGCCCAGCCTCACCTGGTCGATCAGGGCCAGGGTCGGCGCCAGGGGATAGACCCGGAAGCCGCACATGGAGTCGGGAATCTGCAGCGACAGGCAGTTGATCCACACCCACACATGGGTCAGGTAGCGAGCATACAGGCGGCCCTTGGGTACGCTGGCGTCGAACTGTGGATAACCGCAGATCAGCGCCTCGGGATGCACAGCCGAGTGGTCGAGAAAGCGCCTGACATCGGCCAGGTCATGCTGGCCATCGGCATCGACTTGCAGGGCATGGCTGAAGCCCAGGCGCGTGGCCTCGCGCAAACCGGCCATGACTGCGCCGCCTTTGCCCTGGTTGACCGCCAGCGGCAGCAGAAACACCTGCTCTTGCGTAGCCAACTGCCGCAATACAGCGGCGCAGGCCGGGCTGCTGGCGTCGTCGACCAGCACGCAGGGCAAACCGGCCGCAAGCAGCGCGGCGACCACGGCCGGCACTGCCAGCTCGTGGTTGTAAACCGGGATCACTGCACAGGGTTTATTCACCGCGGGCCTCCAGCACAATGCGCCCGCTGGAACAGGCTTCGCCGTCATTGCTGTAGCTGAAGTAGAGCTTGCCGCGTTCGCTGTCGAAATGCAGGTTCAGCGTCAGCAGATCGCCAGGGCGCACCACACGCTGAAATTTCACCACTTCCATGCCGACAAAGCGCCGTGGACAGTCGAGCAACGCCTGGCCCAGCGCGATGGCCCAGTCGACCTGGACCACTCCTGGCAATACCGGCGTCTGCGGAAAGTGGCCGCTGAAGTAGGCCAGGTCCGCCGAAACGGCCAGTTGCAGCTGCAGTTCGCTGCCTTGCTGCGTCTGGTTGAGGATCTCCGGGCCTGTGCCGCGCGGTGCGAGTAACAGGGCTTCGACCTCGGCTTGCGGTAGTTTGCCCTGGCTGTTGAACGGTAGCTGGCGCAGCAGACGCCAGCGCCGGGGCAGGGCCAGGGCTTCACAGTGCTGGCTCAGATGTGCGCGCAAGCCTTCGGTGATCGCCCGCCGCCCCTGATTGCGCAGGGCATGCAGCCCGGCGCTGGTCAGTACCAGCAAGGCGCCGAGTGAGGCGCGGTTGGCCTGGATCAGTGTCAGCCGAGTGTCTGCCACCCAGGGATGCTCGAGCAGGGCATTTTCCAGCATCGGCAGGGCGATGCGTTTTTCCTCGAGCTTGACGATGCGGTCCAGGCGCCCGAGCAGGCGAAAGCGTCCGTCAGCCATGAACTCGACGGCATCGGCACTTTGTTCGATGTGGCCAACCGGTAGATAGGGCGATTCGATGCGTAATGCGCCCTCGGCGTTCTGGCTCAGGCGTACTTCGGCGAACGGTTGCCACAGACTGTCGCCCTGGCGCCAGGCAATACCGCCGGTCTCGGAACTGCCGAGGATTTCCGTTGGCCACTGCTGCAGGTGCTGCTGCAAGGCTTGCGCTGCCCTGGCGGGCAATTCGCCGCCGGAGGAAAACACGCGGCGCACCTGCCGTAGCGCCGGCCAGTCGAGGTTGTCACCCATGCGCTTGAGCAGGGCCGGGCTGGCGACCCAGGCAAAGCCAGGTTGCAGGCGGCTGGCGCGCTGCAGATCTTCGGGGAAAGGCAACTGTCGGCGCAGGAACGGACGTCCGGCGCACAGTGGCCAGAGTAGGCGAAACAGTAAACCGTAGATGTGCTGGGCGGACACACTGCTGATGATGCACGCATCGCCCAGATCGGCACCCCACTGTTGCTCCAGGGCACCTACTTCGTTGCTCAACTGGCGCAGGGTTTTGTCGATGCGCTTGGGTTCACCGCTGGAACCGGAGGTGCACAGGCTCAGGCAGCTACTGTCCAGATCAAGGTCGGCGGCGGCCAGGGGCGCGTCGTACAAATCTTCAAGCTGATGGTCCTGGGGTTGCGCGCTGATCCACAGGTCGACATCGTCTTGCCAGCGCAGACGGGTCTGCGGCTGCAGGTCGGCGGGCAGCAGCACCTGCACGCCGGCGCGCCAGGCGCCGAGCAGGGTGACCGCCAGCAGCGCGGCATCTTCCAGGTACACCGCCAGGCGTCGCACGCCGCGGCGCTGAAGGCCTGCGGCGAGCTGCAGGGCCTGCGTGCAGAGCTCGGTGTGATCCAGCGTCGGGTCCAGGGCAACCGGGCGTGGTGCCTGCAGCGGGTACAAGAGCTGCTCAAGGTTCAGCCAGTTCATGAGCGTCCTCGCACACGTTGTCTTATCAGCCATTCAGCGGCGAACAGCAGGCCCATCAGGCCGTAGGCAATCAGGCCGTTGTACAGGGTCCACCAGCTCAAGGGAGCCCAAAGGGTCAGGGCGGCGGCGACCAGGCCGTTGCCCAGGAAGAACAGGCACCAGACCTGAGTCACCTGGCGGGTGTAGTGGATCGCCGCGTCCGGCAGTTGCGGCTCACGCAGTCGTGCCAGGCGTTCGACCAGCGGCGGGCCGAATTTCAGGCTCAAGCCGAACAGGCCGAGCAGGCAAGCGTTGATCAGCACCGGATACCAGCGCAGCAGTGCCGGGCTGTCGAGCAGCGCCAACAGCGCGCAGAAAGCCATGGCTACCAGCGCCATCCAGTGTCCGCCAGGACGGCGCAGTTCGTTCAGGGCGCGGGCCAGCCACAGGCCGCCAAGCAGCAGAGCGAATTGCCAGGGGGCAAAATGGCTCATGCCGAAATACACCGCAAACGGATACAACAGACCGGCCAGGACCAGGCCGAGGCCGATCAAGCGTTTCATGCCGCCGGGCTGACCAGGCGATACACGGCCTCGACCACGTCATTGACGGTGCGCACCGACTTGAAGTCTTCGGCGGTGATTTTCTTGCCGGTCTGACGCTTGATGTGATCGAGCAGGTCGACCGCGTCGATGCTGTCGATTTCCAGGTCCTGATACAGGTTCGATTGCAGACTGATGCGCGCGGGCTCCAGTTCGAACAGTTCGACCAGCGCATCGCGCAGGGTGTTGAAGATGTCTTCGCGGGTTTGCATGGTGCTGTCTCAGGCGGCCTGTTTGGCGGTGACGAAAGCGGCGAGGCTGGTCACGCTGGTGAAATGATTGCGGGTGTCCTTGGCGTCGGCGTCGATCTTGATGCCGTACTTTTTCTGGATGGCCAGGCCGAGTTCCAGTGCGTCCACGGAGTCCAGGCCAAGGCCTTCGCCGAACAGGGGTTGATCGTCGTCGATATCGTGGGCGCTGATGTCTTCCAGGCCCAGCGCCTCAATGATCAACAGCTTGATGTCACGGTTAAGTTCTTGCTGTGGAACGCTCATCTGTGGCGAGCTCCTTGATGAAATACTGGTGCAGGTAATCGTTGAGTTTACGCGAGGCTTGGGGCGCGGGCCCCAGGGCCGCGAACGCCTGCGGGTCGATATCGTCACCGATGTGCAAACTGAAGTGCACCCTGCGCAGCGGGATGCGGTACCAGGGCTCGGCTTTGGTCAGTGTCGCGGGGCTGACCTTGATGGTCACCGGTGTAATGATCTTCGCACCGCGCAGGGCAATCGCGGCGGCGCCGCGATGAAAGGCGGGCGCCTGGCCGGGCGGGGTGCGCGTGCCCTCGGGAAAGATGATCAGGGTCTGGCAATCGTGCAGGGCATTTACGGCACTGTCGAGCATCTCCATGCTGCCGTCGTTGCTGATGTACTGCGCCGAGCGCACCGGCCCGCGGGTAAAAAAGTTGTCGAACAGGCTCTGCTTGACCACGCAGTTGGCCTGGCGCACCAGGCCGATCAGAAACACCACGTCGATCAGCGAGGGGTGGTTGGCCAGGATCATTTGTCCGGGGCGCCCGAGTTTGTCTGCGCCACGCACTTCGTAGGTCAGTACGCCAGTGACGGACATGAAGCGGATGAAGCGCCAGAACAGCCAACTGATGATGCGCCGGACCCGTTGCCGATGGCGCGCGCGGTCACCGGGCAGGCAGGTCAGCAGCGGAAATACCAGGACGCGCAGACACAGGCCGCCAACACCGAACAGAGCGAAGCTGAGAGCAGTGGCCAGCAGGCGCCAATAGTAGTGGTCTTGTGCCTGGTTCACGGTTTGCGTCGCCAGTGCCATGTGCGGCGCTTGCCGGGGTGGGTCCAGGCCGTCTGGTCGGTCAGCAGATTACGCAGCCAGCTCAGGGCATGCGGCGGGTTATCTACAGCGGAGTTTGCGCTGTCCTGCGTGCCCAGGGCCAGGGTCCAGCCATCACCGGGGGTCAGCAGCATGCCCAGCGCATAGTCGAAGGGTACGTCGTCAACCCAGGCGCGATACGCCTCAGGCGCTTGTTCTTCGACGATGATCAGCAACACCGCGGGGGCGCCGTCGTGCAGCAGGCCAGCGGCTTCCAGCAGCCCTTGCTCAAAGCCATCTGCGGCGGCGGCAATTGCGCTCATCTCGCTGGTTTCGCCACGCATGATCGACCACAGACCAATGACGGCATTGTGCACCGAGAGGCTGAACTGGGTAGGCGAGAGCGGTTGCTCCAGGGCCACGTCACTGAGGATGGCATAGGTGCGCGGGGTTTCACCGTGGCGCGAGACGAACACCAGCGGCAGGTCTTGCAAGCCATCGGCCAACGGCCAGCCAACGGCGAAGGCCATACGCGCCAGATGACTCAGGCGGCGGCGTTGCATGGCGGGCAAAAACGACACATCCGGCGCCTGGTCAGTTGGCGTGAAGTCCTGCGTTGCCTGGCTCCAGTGCTGCCAGTCGGCAGTCGTCTGCAGGCCGGGCGCCCAGGCTCGCCACTGGCTGATGTCGAATGTGATCACGATGCTTGTTTCCCGCCCTGAGGGACTTCCTTGCCGAGACTATGACTCGCAGCTAACGAACTGGCAGGGTGTGGCGCAATCGCCGAGTGGCGCGCATTATCCCGGTGACTCTGGCGTGTAGCAAATGCTCGATGCAAATTCACCCGCCTGTAAAAGACCTCGAATGACCAGATTCGTCAGGTTGGTCAGATTTTTCCCGACAGACGGCAGTAATCGGTTGTCGGTCGATTCCTTGGCAACTTGAGGTAGGCGGTACTGGTCAAGCCCGCGCCGGCACCACATACTCGGGCATTCCCAGACACACGGAGGTCTTTCCATGCGGCGCGTGGTGTTCAATCAGAAAGGTGGTGTGGGCAAATCGAGTATCGCCTGCAACCTGGCGGCGGTGAGTGCCAATGAAGGCTATCGAAC
Organism: Pseudomonas sp. GZD-222; assembly: GCF_049310525.1. NCBI lineage: Bacteria > Pseudomonadati > Pseudomonadota > Gammaproteobacteria > Pseudomonadales > Pseudomonadaceae > Pseudomonas > Pseudomonas sp. GZD-222. The sequence continues at coordinate 31,822 of NZ_JBMOWO010000042.1, read as the reverse complement.
CTTGCTGATCGACCTGGATGCACAGGCCAACTCTACCCAGTACCTCACCGGCCTGACCGGCGAGGACATTCCCATGGGCATTGCCGACTTCTTCAAGCAGACCCTGTCATCCGGGCCGTTTGCCAAGAAGAACAAGGTCGATATCTACGAAACGCCCTTCGACAACCTGCATGTGGTGACCGCCACCGCCGAGCTGGCAGACCTGCAGCCCAAGCTCGAAGCCAAGCACAAGATCAACAAGCTGCGTAAATTGCTCGATGAGCTGGACGAGGATTACGAGCGGATCTACCTGGATACGCCGCCAGCCCTGAACTTTTACGCGGTTTCCGCGCTGATCGCCGCTGATCGCGTGTTGATTCCCTTCGATTGCGACAGCTTTTCCCGCCAGGCACTGTATGGCCTGCTGGCCGAAATCGAAGAACTCAAAGACGACCACAATGAAGGTCTGCAAGTCGAAGGGATTGTCGTCAACCAGTTCCAGGCGCGGGCCAGCCTGCCGCAGCAGATGCTCGACGAACTGCTGGCTGAAGGCCTGCCGGTGCTGCCGGTGTACCTCAACAGTTCGGTGAAGATGCGCGAGTCGCACCAGGCCAACCTGCCGTTGATTCATCTGGAACCCCGCCACAAGCTGACCCAGCAGTTTGTCGAGCTGCACGCGCTGCTCGAAGAAAACGCCTAGACCCCTTGGCTGCGTAGCCACTCCAGGAGTTGCTGGAGTGGAAATGCGCCGCTCTGGCGCGCCACTTCGCGGCCGTTCCTGAACAGGATCAGGCTGGGAATCGAGCGAATCGCCAATTGTCCCGCCAGTTGCTGGTTGGTCTCGCTGTCCAGCTTGGCCAGGCGACAGCGCCCGCTCAGCTGGCTGGCGGCCTGTTCGAAGATGGGCGCGAACGATTTGCACGGCCCGCACCAGTCGGCCCAGACGTCGATCAACAACGGCAGGTCGCCCTTGATCTGGCTGGCGTAGTCGCCTTGCTTGAGGTCGAAAGGTTTGCTCAGCAGCACCGGTTTTTTGCAGCGGCCGCATTTGGGCATGTCGCCAAGGCGCTCACCGGGGATGCGGTTCAGGCCGTTGCAGTGAGGGCAGGGGATTACTAGCGGGTCAGTCATTGGTACTCCAGGATTTAGCTCAGACCTGTAGGAACGGATTCACCGGGGCGCCGGACCGCCGCGATGGCCTGTGTAGCAGGCCCATTTTTGGGGTCGCTACGCGACCCATCGCGGATGAATCCGCTCCTACAGACAGGGTCAGGACGAGCAGCTGATTTCCAGATGTTTGCCCCACTCCGGCGGCCGTTCGGCATAGGCCTGCATTCCCGGCTGCTCCTCGAACGGCTTGCACAGCACCTGATGCAGGCGCCGCACTTCTTCGTAATCACCGCCTTCGGCGGCCTCGATGGCGCGTTGGGCCAGGTAGTTGCGCAGGATGTACAGCGGGTTGACCGCGTGCATGCGCTCGCGGCGGCCTTCGGCGTTGTCGGGTTCGCGGGCGATACGGGCCAGGTAATCCACGGCCCAGCCATCGAATCCGGCGAGGTCGATGAAGTCATCGCGTACCACGCGTACAGCCTCCTCGGCAGGCTGATCGCCCAGCTTGCGGAAGAACAGGGTGTAGTCCACCGCGCCGGGCTGCATCAGTTGCAGTAGCCGTTCGATCAGCGCTTTGTCACCGTCCTCTGCTTGCAGCAGACCGAGGCGACGGCGCATCAAATGCAGGTAATGGGCCTCGTACAGCGGCAGGAACAACGCCAGGGTTTCTTGCAGCGCCTCGACACTGATGAACGGTGTCAGCGCCTGGGCCAGAGCACTGAGGTTCCAGTGGGCGACCGGTACCTGGTTGCTGTAGCTGTAGCGGCCCTGATCGTCGGAGTGATTGCAGATGAAGTTGGCGTCGAAGTCATCGAGAAAGGCAAACGGCCCGAAGTCGAAAGTAATGCCGAGGATCGACATGTTGTCGGTGTTCATCACCCCATGGCAGAAGCCATAGGCCTGCCACAGGGCAATCAGCTCGGCATTGCGCTCGACGATGGTGCGAAACATCGCCAGGTACGGCTCGGGTTCGGTCTGGCACTCGGGGAAATGCAGGCTCAGCACATGCTCGGCGAGAATCCGCTGCTGCTCGGGCTGACGGGTGTAATAGAAATACTCGAAATGACCGAAGCGCACGTGGCTGGGCGCCAGGCGCAGGAGCATCGCCGCGCGTTCCTGGGTTTCGCGCCATACCGGTGTGCTCGAGCCGATCACGCACAAGGCGCGGCTGCTGGGGATACCCAGCGCGTGCAGGGCTTCGCTGGCGAGGAACTCGCGGATCGAGGAGCGCAGTACCGCACGGCCGTCGCCCATGCGCGAATACGGGGTCTGGCCGGCACCCTTGAGGTGCAGGTCCCAGTGTTCGCCCGCGTCGTTGTAGACCTCACCCAGCAGCAGGCCGCGGCCATCACCCAGGCGTGGGTTATAGCCGCCGAACTGGTGCCCGGAATAGACCATCGCCCGTGGTTCGGCTTCGCTCCAGAGTTTATGTCCGCCGAACAGTTCGGCGAACACCGGTGAGTGCGCTTCGGTCGGCTCCAGGTCCAGCAGGGCCATGGCGGCCTCACTGGCCACTACCAGGCGCGGTTCGGCAATCGGTTCGGGCAGTACCGAAGTAGAGAAAACGTCGCCCAGGCGGGCAAAACGGTTGTCGAAGGTCAGTTCGTCGAGGGCTTTCAACGGCCATCTCCAGCAGAATATCCGATCATTCTGCAAGGGTATGGCCGTCGACGTCCAGTCAGGCGGGTTTGCCAGGCGCCGCGTTGTTCGGCTTGTCGTCGTCGCTCAGGGGTTGAATCACGGTCTTGTCCAGATTTTCCACCGGAACCATTTTGTATTCCTGGCCCTGCATGTTCTTCAGGTAGACCTCCATCTGCCGGAACGAGATGTTGATCTTCTGCTTCTTGAATTCCTTGTTGATGAAGCGGTTGATCTCATCCAGTACCGGGTTGCGGTCACCGAGGTCACGCACGTGCATGCGCAGTTCGTGGTCCAGGGTGCTCTCGCCGAAGTTCAGGAAGTAGACAATCGGTTCAGGCTCCTTGAGCACCCGCGGGTTGTCGTTGGCAGCCTTGAGCAGCAGGGTACGCACCAGGTCGAGGTCCGAGCCATAGTCGACACCGAGCTTGAGGGTGACGCGGGTGATGGTGTCGGTCAGCGACCAGTTGATCAGTTGCCCGGTGATGAAGGTCTTGTTCGGGACAATGATGTCCTTGCGGTCGAAGTCGGTAATGGTCGTGGCGCGGATACGGATCTTGCTCACCGTGCCGGACAGGTTGCCGATGGTGATGGTGTCGCCGATACGTACCGGGCGTTCGAACAGGATCATGATGCCGGAGATGAAGTTGGCGAAGATCTCCTGCATACCGAAGCCCAGACCCACCGACAGCGCGGCCACCAGCCATTGCAGTTTGTCCCAGCTGACGCCCAGTGCCGACAAGGTCGAGACAAAGCCGACCCCGGCAATCACATAAGACAGCAGCGTGGTGGTGGCATAGGCACTGCCCTGGGCCAGGTTCAGGCGCGACAGCACCAGTACTTCGAGCAAGCCTGGCAAGTTGCGCGCCAGGGCAAAGGTAATGCCGATGATTACCAGGGCGCCGAGCATGTCGCTGAGGCTGATCGGTACCATGCTCATGGTCGCGCCGGTGCCGCTGGTGTACTCGTACAGGGTGATGTTGTCGAGGTAGGCCACCACACTGATCAGGTCGGACCAGACCCAGTACAACGCGGCGATGAAGCCGCCGAGCAGGGCCAGGCGGATCAGGCGCAGGGATTGCTGGTTGACCTGCTCGATGTCCAGGGTTGGCTCTTCGACGATGACTTCGCCATCCAGGCCTTCCTTGGTGGTCGCCTGGCGCTTGCTCAGCGCCCGCTGATAGGCGAGGCGTCGGGCAGCCACGGCCAGGCCACGTACGAACGCAGCCTCGATCACCAGCCACAGCATCAGCAGGTAGAGGGTGTCGATCAGGCGGTCGGTGAGCTTCAGCGCGGTGTAGTAGTAGCCGAAGCACACCGCGATGAACAAGGCCACCGGCAGGGCCGTGAAGGCCACGCCCACCGCCTGGCGGAACAGCGAGGTGTTGCGGTGCGCCGGGCTGCTGAGCAGCAGGCGACTGAGCAGCCAGGCCATCAAGGCGTAGCAGGTCAGTACCACACCAATGCCGAGCACATCGTCAGCCAGCGCCGAAGGTTGGTGCTCGGCCACGGCGACCACGCCGACCAGGGCCAGCACCACCGCGCCAAGACGGCGGATCCAGCGGCGCAGGAACTCGACCTGCGACTTGTCCCAGCGGAAATGCAGTTCGGCCACGCCGCCTGGGGCCAGCACGCGGTAAGCGGTATAGAACACCAGCCAGGCTTGAGCGATCTGCCACAGGGCGGCACCGAGGTTGGCGTTCTGCCCGCGGGCGTCGATTTGCAGGGCATAGCCGCACAAGGCCAGGCCCATGCTCAGGGGCATGGCCAGGAGAATATTGATCAGGATTGCCTGGGGCGTGTGCCACTGGCTGTCGCGCTTGAAGTGGCCGACGTCCTGGTGAACCTTGTTCAGGCGCTGGTACAGGTATTTGCGCCGCCACAGCAAGGCGCCGATCAACAGCAGCAATGGCAGGAACAACAGCGGGCGCTGGGTCAGGCCGTCACCCAGTTCTTTGATACCAGAACCCCACGGCAAGCTGACCAGCTGTTTCTGCAGGCGCTGGGGGACCGCGCGCAGCCATTCCAGGTCCAGTGGCTTGTTGCTCGGAATCCAGAACATCTGCTCGTCGAGCGTGGTGCGCAAGCTCTGCGAGGTGCTCAGCAGCTGCTTTTCGTTCAGTTGCAGGGTGATCGATTCATTGAGCAGGGCGCTCAGTTCACGGTTCAGGCGTTCCAGCAGGTCGCTGCGGGTAATCGCCACTTCCAGCAAGGCTTTGCGCAATTGCGGGGTGACGTTTTCGTCAGGTTGATTGGCCAGCAGTTTGTCGACGTAGGCACTCGGGCTGGTGATCTGCTCGCGCTGCTGGTTGATCTCGAACTGGTACAGGCGGATATCGGCGATCTGGTCGGCGAGGTTGCGGTCGACCTTCAGGTGCGGCAGCGCCTGTTTCTGCTTGTAGAGGATCTTCGACAGCAGCAGGCTGCCCTTGAGCACACTGATCTGTTCTTCCAGGGCCTGGTCGGCCTGGGTCAGGCTGTCCAGTTGCTGCTTGGTCTTGAGGTTCTGCTGGGTCAGTTCATTGAGACGGTCGGTGCTGCGCAGCAAGTAGTCGGAGAGCTTGAGGTTGGCTGCACTTTCGGTGGCCAGCAAGGTACTGCCGCCGGCTTTTTGCGCTTCGATGGATTGTTCGGTAACGGTTTGCTGGGACTGGGCCAGGCGTTTCTGGTTGATCAGTGTCTGCAGGTCCTGGATTTCCTGTTCAAGGCGCGCGGTGCGTTCGATCAGCAGGTCGTGCTGACTGTTGCCCAGGTCTTGCAGCAGGCTGTTGCCGGCCAGTTCCTGGCGGCGCAGCAGGGTCACGGCGTTGATTGCGCCCAGTTCGGCGTTGAGCTTGTTGCGCTGATCGGCGGTCAGCGGCTTACCGCCATCCTTGCCGACCTTGAGGATGTTGTTGATCTGCTGTGCGCGGGTCTGGTTGGCGCTGATTTCAGCCTGGGCGCGCTCCGGGCGGGTCTGCGAGGTGATGGTCAGGCTGTTGGCTTCAGACAGGGCCTTTTGCAGTTCGCCCTGTTCAGTGCTGCGCTCGGCCAGCAACTGCTCTAGCTGCGGCACCGTATGCGCGGCATAGCGCTGGGCTACCGGAATCACCTTGCTGTCATTGAGCTTGGCCAGTTCGCGTTGGTTCTCGCTGGTCTGGCGCGGCGCATCGCTGAGCTGTTGCTTGAGGGCGACGAGTTTTTTCTCGCTGTCTTCCTTGGTGCCGAGGAAGCTCAGAGTCTGTTCGAGGACTTGTTGCAGGGCCTTCTGCTCGGCTTCGGGCAGTTTGCGCTCGGCGATCTTGTCCAGGCTGTGTTGAACGGACGCACGGGTTGGCGGTTCCGCCGCCCAGGCGTAGGAGAGTGACAGACACAGCCCGAGCAGGGCTGCGCATATGGAGGTGCGCAGTGACATAGGCAGAAAATTCTTACAACCAGAGGCGAAGTTTGCAGTTTAAAGGAACAACCCAGGGCCGGGTCGAGTACCTTCGGGGAATTTGACGCCCACTTTGCTGATCTTGTTCCCTTCCATCACCGCCACCGTCCATAGTGTGTTGTTCCATTCGATCTGGTCGCCGACCACCGGTGCACCGCCAACCTTCTGGGCGATGAAGCGGCTGAGTGGCATATGCGCGTCCTGGCCATCGAGCTGCAAACCGTACAACGCCGCTACAGCCCCCAGTTCTGCGTCACCTTCGAGCACGAAGTCACCAAAGAAGCGCAAATCGAGACCGCGTTGCGGGGCCTGGCTGAACAGCTTGCCGAGGGCCGGCAGGTTGTGTTCATGGCCGATCACACAGAGCAAATCGTCGACTTCCAGGGTGGTACTTCCCGACGGGTGGAGCAGTTGCTGGCCACGAAACAGGGCGGCGATACGCGTGCCTTCGGGCATTTTCAGCTCGCGCAGGGCGGCACCGATGCACCATTTTTCCGCACCGAGGCGGTAGACGAACAACTCCCACTCGCTGGTGATGTGCACTTCCAGGGCCGAGCGCGAAATCGGCGCCGGGTCTGGCGGTACCGTGACCTTGAGCAGTTTGGCCACCCACGGCAGGCTGGTGCCCTGGACCAGCAGCGAGACCAGCACGATAAAGAACGCCAGGTTGAAGAACAGCTGGGCATCGGGCAGCCCGGCCATCAACGGGAACACCGCAAGAATGATCGGTACCGCGCCGCGCAGGCCGACCCAGGAGATAAACCCTTTCTCACGGCCATGGAAGGCCTTGAACGGCAGCAGGCTGACCACCACCGACAAAGGCCGGGCGAAGATGATCATCCACAACGCCAGGCCCAGAGCCGGGAGGGCGATGGGCAGCAGGTCGTGCGGGGTGACCAGCAGGCCAAGGACCAGGAACATGCCGATCTGCGCCAGCCAGGCCATGCCGTCGAGCATGTGCAGAATGCCGTGGCGGCTGCGGATTGGCCGGTTACCCAGCACCAGGCCGCACAGGTAGACGGCGAGGAAGCCACTGCCGTGCAAGGCGTTGGTCAGCGAGAACACCACCAGGCCGCCCGCCACCACCAGGATCGGGTACAGACCGCTGGCAAGGTTGATGCGGTTGACCAGTTGCAGCATCAGCCAGCCGCAGCCGAGGCCCATCAGGCCACCGATGCCGAACTCGCGCAGCAAGTGGGTGAGCAGGCTCCAGTGCAGGCCGGTCTGGCCGCTGGCGATCATGTCGATGAGGGTGACGGTGAGGAACACGGCCATCGGGTCGTTGCTGCCCGATTCGATCTCCAGGGTCGCGGTGACCCGTTCGTTCAGGCCCTTGCCGCCGAGCAGCGAGAACACCGCCGCGGCGTCGGTGGAGCCGACGATGGCGCCGATCAGCAGACCCTGGATCAGGCTCAGGTTGAACAGCCAGGCGGCGACCAGGCCGGTTAGCGCAGTGGTGATCAGCACACCGACCGTGGCGAGCGACAACGCTGGCCACAGGGCCACGCGGAAACTCGCCACGCGCGTGCGTAAACCACCATCGAGGAGGATGACCGCCAGCGCCAGGTTGCCGACCAGGTAGGCGGTCGGGTAGTTGTTGAAAATGATGCCGCCACCATCCACGCCGGCGAGCATGCCGACGGCGAGGATGATGACCAGGATCGGAATGCCCAGCCGTGATGACAGTGAGCTGACCAGAATACTTGCACCTACCAGCAATGCGCCGATCAAGAACAGGCTATTGATGGTGGACGCATCCAAAGGCAGTACTCCGGGGAAAAGCAGGAAGGGGGCGGTTTGCTGTGGATAAGCAGGTCGCGTGCCAAGGATTCTAACCTGAGGGGTTGGCGGGCTGTAAAGGGTTAATCGCAGGCACAAAAAAGGCACCCATCGGATGCCTGATCTGTATTGCTTGAGCGAGCCTCAGACACCCGTTGGGTGCCTGTTCTTTATGTCTGGAGCGAGGTTAATCGCGGGGCAAGCCCGCTCCCACAGGTTAAATACAACCACGGTGGGAGCGGGCTTGCCCCGCGAAGCATTAAGCCTGCTTGACCTCACGCATAGCCTTGCCTTTGACCGGCGCCTCATTGGCGACGTAGTACTTGGCAGTGCTGCGCGGCAACGACTGGCGGCCACGGATCTTGTCGGAGATTTTCTCGGCGATCATGATCGTGGTGGCGTTGAGGTTGCCGGTGATGATGATCGGCATGATCGAGGCGTCGACCACGCGCAGACCCTGCATGCCATGCACGCGACCCTGGCCATCGACCACGGCCATCTCGTCGGTGCCCATCTTGCACGAGCAGGACGGGTGGAACGCCGTTTCGGCGTGCTCACGGATGAACGTGTCCAGTTCTTCGTCGGTCTGCACGTCGGCGCCCGGGCTGATCTCGCGGCCACGGTAAGGGTCGAGCGCCGGCTGGGCCATGATTTCACGGGTCAGGCGGATGCCGTCACGGAATTCCTGCCAGTCCTGCTCGGTAGCCATGTAGTTGAACAGGATGCTCGGGTGCTGGCGCGGGTCTTTCGACTTGGCCTGGATACGGCCGCGGCTTGGCGAACGCATCGAACCCATGTGCGCCTGGAAACCGTGTTCCTGTACGCCGTTGCTGCCGTTGTAGTTAATCGCAACCGGCAGGAAGTGGTACTGGATGTTCGGCCATTTGAATTCTGGACGGGTACGGATGAAACCACCGGCCTCGAACTGGTTGCTGGCGCCGATGCCGGTACCGTTGAACAGCCACTCGGCACCAATGGCCGGCTGGTTGTACCAGAGCAGCGACGGGTACAGGGAGACCGGTTGGGTGCAGGCGTACTGCAGGTACAGTTCCAGGTGGTCCTGGAGGTTCTCACCGACGCCCGGCAGGTCGTGGACCACCGGAATGTCGAGGCTTTTCAGCAGTTCGGCCGGGCCGACGCCGGAGCGTTGCAGCAGCTGCGGCGAGGCGATGGCGCCGCTGCAGACGATGACTTCTTTGCGGGCACGGGCTTCAACGCGCTCTTCGCTGGCGCCAACCAGGTAGGTCACGCCAACGGCACGCTTGCCGTCGAATACGACGCGATCGGTCAGGGCGTGAGTGACGATGGTCAGGGTCGAGCGCTTCTTGGCGGTGTCCAGGTAGCCGCGGGCGGTGCTGGAGCGACGGCCTTTAGGCGTCACGGTACGGTCCATCGGACCGAAACCTTCCTGCTGGTAGCCGTTGAGGTCTTCGGTGCGCGGGTAACCGGCCTGCACGCCGGCTTCGACCATGGCGTGGAACAGCGGGTTGTTGCCGGCTTTAGGCGTGGTCACGCTGACCGGGCCTTCACCACCGTGGTAGTCGTTCGCGCCGATGTCACGGGTTTCCGCTTTACGGAAGTACGGCAGGCAATCCAGGTAGGTCCAGTCTTCCAGGCCTGGCAGTTCTGCCCAGCCGTCGAAGTCCATGGCGTTACCACGGATGTAGCACATGCCGTTGATCAGCGACGAGCCACCCAGGCCCTTGCCGCGACCGCATTCCATGCGGCGGCCGTCCATGTGTGGCTCTGGATCGGTCTCGTAGGCCCAGTTGTAGCGACGACCCTGCAGCGGGAAGGCCAGGGCGGCCGGCATCTGGGTGCGGAAGTCGGCGCGGTAGTCCGGGCCGCCGGCTTCGAGCAGCAGGACAGTGACGCCTGCGTCTTCGGTCAGACGGGTCGCCAGGGTGTTACCGGCAGAGCCGGCACCGACGATGATGTAATCGAATTCATGGGACATTTCTGTTCCCTCATTTTGGCGGTAGACAGGAAAGCGGGGAGCGCCCGGGCCTTGCGGACCGGGCGCGGCTACAGGGGTGCTTAGAACACCGAGTTGTAGTTGCCCAGCTCTACCTGTACCGACTTGATGCGCGTGTACTGAGCCAGCGAGCTCACGCCGTTTTCACGGCCGACACCGGACTGCTTGTAACCGCCAACCGGCATTTCGGCAGGCGACTCGCCCCAGGCGTTGATCCAGCAGATACCGGCTTCCAGCTGGTGGATGATGCGGTGGGCGCGGCTGATGTCGTTGGTGCAGACACCGGCGGCCAGGCCGTATTCGGTATCGTTGGCGCGACGGATGACTTCTTCCTCGGTCTCGTAGGAGAGGATGCTCATCACTGGGCCGAAGATTTCTTCCTTGACGATGGTCATGTCGTCACGGCAGTCGGTGAACACGGTCGGAGCCACGAACGCGCCCTTGGCGAATTCGCCTTCGGTCAGACGCTCGCCGCCGCACAGAACGCGTGCGCCTTCTTCCTTGCCCTTGGCGATGTAGCCCAGCACGCTTTCCATGTGGGCGAAGCTGACCAGCGGGCCGAAGTTGGTGTTTTCGTCTTCAGGGTTGCCAACACGGATGCGTGCAACGCGTTCGGCGATCTTGGCTTCGAACGCTGCTTTCATCGAGGCAGGGATAAACACGCGGGTGCCGTTGGTGCACACCTGGCCCGAGCTGTAGAAGTTGGCCATCATGGCGATGTCGGCGGCGCGATCGAGGTCGGCGTCTTCGCAGATGATCAGTGGCGACTTGCCGCCCAGTTCCATGGTGACTTCCTTGAGCGTCGAGCTCGAGGCGCTGGCCATGACTTTCTTACCGGTGGTGGTGCCGCCGGTGAAGGAGATTTTTTCGATGCGCGGGTGTTCGGTCAGCCAGGTGCCGACTTCACGGCCGCTGCCGGTCAGAACGTTGAACACGCCGTCTGGCAGGCCGGCTTCGGTGTAGATCTCGGCCAGTTTCAGGGTGGTCAGCGAGGTGACTTCGGACGGCTTGAAGATCATCGCGTTACCGGCCGCCAGGGCTGGTGCGGATTTCCACAGGGCGATCTGGATCGGGTAGTTCCAGGCGCCGATACCGACGGTCACGCCCAGCGGCTCGCGGCGGGTGTAGACGAACGAGCTGTCGCGCAGCGGGATCTGCTCGCCTTCGATGGCCGGGACCAGGCCTGCGTAGTACTCCAGTACGTCAGCACCGGTGACGATGTCGACGTAGCGGGTTTCCGAGTAAGACTTGCCGGTGTCCAGGGTTTCCAGGGCAGCCAGTTCATCGTTGCGCTCGCGCAGGATGTCGACGGCGCGGCGCAGGATGCGCGAACGCTGCATGGCGGTCATGGCAGCCCAGACTTTCTGGCCACGCTCGGCACTTTCTACTGCGCGCTCGACGTCTGCCTGGGTAGCGCGTTGCACCTGAGCGAGGACTTCGCCGTTGGCCGGGTTGATGGCGTCGAAGGTAGCGTCGCTGGAAGCGTCGACATAACCACCATCAATGTAGAGTTTTTGCAGTTCGAAACGGGCCATAGTGTCCTCGCAAGTGCATATGTGTGTTTGGCTATCCGTGCAGCGCTCCTGCTTGTTTGGCATTCGCGGCGCGCGGTGGTTCAGAGGCCTGGTTTTGCGTGTCCGGGCTCGTCTGTTTCGCCAGTTGTAGATCCATGTATTCGTAAGCGATTTGCTTCGCCTGGTCGGTGTCGAAGGCGTCTCCGGACAGCGCACCGCGCAGCCACAGACCGTCGATCAACGCTGCCAGTCCGCGGGCTGCGCTGCGTGCTTCAGGCAACGGCAGGGCGCGACGGAACTGGCAGCACAGGTTGGAATACAAGCGGTGATCGTTGATCCGCTGCAACCTGTGCAAAGACGGCTGGTGCATGCTGGAGGCCCAGAAGGCCAACCAGGTTTTCATTGCCGGGCCGTTGACCTGGCTGGCGTCGAAGTTGCCTTCGATGATCACCTGCAGGTGGGCACGCGGGCTGTTGTCCTTGAGCGCCTGCCGGTTGGCGACGACGTTCTCGTTCAGCACGCTCATCAAGTACCGCATGGTCGCTGCGATCAGGCCGTTCTTGTCCTGAAAGTAGTGACTGATGATGCCATTCGACACACCGGCCAAACGGGCGATCAGCGCAATGCTGGCGTCACCCATGCCGACCTGGTCGATGGCCAGCAATGTGGCTTCGATCAACTGCTGACGGCGAATGGGTTGCATACCGACCTTGGGCATCTTGCAAATCTCCTCAGGCCTGCGAGCAGTCGACGAGCGGCTGCCTCGGCGAAGGCCAGTCTATTTTGTTTTGATTGAACGTTCAATCAACAAAGAATAAGCTCTGCGACAATCTGTGCCATTGACAGGATTTTCCTACCGTCAGTTGGCCCAAATTGGCACCCCAAAAAGGCGTGGAACCCCCGGAATACAAGGTGTTGACGGGTGTGAACGGCGCGTTGAGCAGATCTGCCGAACGGTCAATGACTGCGCGGCCAACCCTCGGAGCGGGGTTTTTGGTCTGTTTTTTTCAACGCGATCGATTCGGGATCACGGTTTTCCAAGGTGCTTTTATAACACCTGACGCAGTGGGGCTATTGCACCATTTGCTCAGGCAAAGGTCGTTTCGTTTCTCTCGCACTGCCCGGAGCCTACGTGCAATGAGTTCTGCCTCCCTTATCAAGACCCCCACCGAGAGGGTCCGGGTCAACAGCGTGGTGTTCATCACCTCAGCGTTGCTGATCCTTGTGTTGACTGCCTTGCTTATCGCTGTACCCGAGAAAGCCGGCGAAGTGCTCAACGTCGCCCAGACCTGGCTGACCCGCAGCTTCGGCTGGTACTACATGCTGGTGATCGGCGGCTACCTGGTATTCGTGGTCGTCCTGGCCTTCTCCAATTTCGGCAAGCTCAAGCTTGGCGGCAAGGACGATAAACCCGACTTCAGCTACGGCGCTTGGGCCGGCATGCTGTTCTCCTCGGGGATCGGTATCTCGCTGCTGTACTTCGGCGCCTCCGAGCCGCTGGATCACTACTTCAACCCGCCAGAAGGCGCCTCAGCCAGCGCCGAGGCGGCGCGCCAGGGCCTGCAACTGACCTTTCTGCACTGGGGCCTGCACGGCTGGGCGATCTATGCTTTGGTCGGTCTGGCCGTGGGCTACTTTGCCTACCGTCACAACCAGCCGCTGGCACTGCGCTCGGCGCTGTACCCGCTGATGGGCGAGCGCTGGGTCAAAGGTGGCGCCGGTCATGCGGTGGACATCTTCGGCATGTTCGTGACCCTGCTGGGCCTGGTGACCAACCTCGGCATCGGTTCGATGCAGGTGTCTTCGGGCCTGGAATACCTGTTTGGCATGGACCACAGCAAGACCAACCTGCTGATCGTGATTCTGGTCATGGCCACTGTGGCCACCGTGGCCGCAGTGTCCGGCGTGGAGAACGGCATTCGTCGTCTGTCGAACCTGAACATCATCCTGTTCAGCGGTCTGCTTATCTTCGTCCTGCTGGCCGGTGACACCCTGCACCTGCTCAACGGTTTCGTACAGAACATCGGCGACTACCTCAACGGCATCGTGCTGAAGACCTTCGATCTCTACGTCTACGAAAGCGAAGCGGGCAAGTCCGAGCGCTGGCTGGGGCTGTGGACCGTGTTCTACTGGGCCTGGTGGATTTCCTGGGGCCCGTTCGTCGGCATGTTCATCGCCCGTATTTCCAAGGGCCGCACCGTGCGTGAACTGGTTGCCGGGGTTCTGCTGATCCCGCTGGGCTTCACCCTGGCCTGGCTGTCGATCTTCGGCAACACCGCGCTGGACCTGGTGATGAACCATGGCGCCGTGGAGCTGGGCAAGACTGCGCTCGAGCAGCCGTCGATGTCGATCTACCAACTGCTGGAATTCTTCCCTGCAGCGAAGATTGTCATTGGTGTAGCGGTGTTCGTCGGCTTCGTGCTGTTCCTCACCCCGGCCGACTCTGGCGCGGTGATGATGGCCAACCTGTCGTGCAAAGGCGGCCAGGTTGACGAGGACGCGCCGCACTGGATGGTGGTGTTCTGGTCGGTGGTGATCACCCTGGTGACCATCGGTCTGCTGTTTGCCGGCAACTTCGCCGCCATGCAGACCATGGTGGTACTGGCCGGCCTGCCGTTCTCGGTGGTGCTGGTGCTGTTCATGTTCGGCCTGTACAAGGCCATGAAACAGGACAGCCAGGTTGAACAGGAGCAAGCCGAGCTGGCGGCCCGCGGTCGTCGCGGTTTCAGCGAGCGCTTGAGCCAGCTCGACCTGCAGCCGACCCAGGCGATTGTCCAGCGTTTCATGGACAAGCAGGTCAGCCCGGCGCTGAAAGAGGCGGCAGTGCAACTGCGCAACCTCGGCGTCGAGGTTGAGACCCGCGTCGGCCAGTCGCGTTCGACCATGGGTCTGCGGGTGATGATGGAAGAGGGCAACCCTTTCGTCTACGAAGTGAGCCTGGACGGCTACCTGGCCGCGCCAAGTGAAGCGCCGGTCGAAGGTGAAAGCGAAGTACGCCAGCGCTTCTACCGTGCCGAGGTGTACCTGCACAACGGCAGCCAGGAGTACGACCTGATGGGCTTCACGCCTGATCAGATCACCCGTGATGTGCTCGATCAGTTCGAGAGCCATCGCCAGTTGCTCGGGCGGGTTTACAGCTAACCTGCGCTGAGTGAAAGCAAGGCCCTGTTCGCAAGAACAGGGCCTTTTTCGTTTTCAGGCCCTGCAGGCCAGCAATATGTAGCACCGCTGCAAATGAACGGCTGGGTAGCGTGGGCGCCTACCCATTGCTGAGGAGTCTTACGTTCATGAGCAACCACGCAACGAGCCTTGCGGCTCTGGATTTCAAGCAAGCCGTGGCGTTGCAGTTCGCCAGCCGTTTTGCCCGGGATTGAGGGGCATACAGAGAAACTGAAGGAGGCGTTGGCGGCCTTGCCGCGATCTGCTCCTGATGACGAGCTGATTGAGGAGCTGGATGGCAACATCCGCCGTTTGAGCAATGCGCGGCGCGACATGCTCACCAGCCTTTATCTCAATACCCAGTACCCAACGGCGAACAGCCTGCGCTTTCCGTATCAGGAGCAACGAATCACAATCGAACCGGCGGTACACCGCAAAGCATTGTCATCCAGCGATTACCTGGATGTATACGAAGTCCGACGTCTCCCTGAGGCAGGGCAGAGTAAAGGCGATGGATTGTGGGAAGCGCACTTCCATTACCCGAGCGCCGAGACTTCTGGACAGCAATTCAGCAAAGGTCATCTCAAGGTCTGGTGGAAGCGCAAGTTGGGCCGGGAGGCGCAATTGCGAGCGGCAGGTCCGGGGAAGGACCTGCTGGAAATCTACCGTAGTGAACTGCGCCTGCAGGATGTGGAGGGCATCATTCCCTTCGACTGAGACATTCATCGATTCGTGTAACGGCCCTGTCGGCCGTGTGCCGGCATGGCCTGGTTGCTACGCTCGGATATCATTTGCTGAATATTGATCAGTTCAATGCCCTGGCTTTTTAGCCGGGGCATTTCCCGTTCCAGCACCTCGAGCGTTTGCGGATAGGGGTGGCCGATCAATACGGCCGAACCCTGTTTACGCGCCAGTTCGATGCCCAGCTGCAATTGCCGGACTATGGCTTCGGGGGTACGCACATCATCGAGAAATACATCCCGTGAGACCTGCGCCAGATCGATCGACTGGGCGCTGGCCGCCGCGACAGTCGCGGCGCTGGTGCGGCTGTCGACAAAGAACAGGTGGCGGCGCTGCAGTTCGCCCATCAGCCAGGCCATGGCCTCGGCTTGCGAGGTCATGCGGCTGCCCATGTGGTTATTGATCCCGGCGGCGTAGGGCACCTTGGTCAGGGCGGCATCCAGGCGCTGGGCCAGCTCCGGCAATGGCGTGCCGGGATGCCAGGCGTAAGGGCCGGTGGCCGGGTCCATGGGCATGTGCAGGATCACCGTTTTGCCCGCCTTGTGGGCCTGGCGGGCAAATTCAGTAGCGTGCGGGGTGTCGGGCATGATCGCCATGGTCACCGGGCCGGGCAGGGCCAGGGTGCGGCTATCGCGGGCGCTGCTCTGGCCAAGATCGTCGATGATCAGGCTCATGTAGGCCTTGCCCTGCTGGGCGGGCGCCGCGATCACGGCGCCGCCAAACAGGCACAGCAGGAGAAGCAGGTAACGCATGCAGGGGATCACTTGCTGTGGGTAATGCTCAAACCCTTGAGCAGGCTGAGGGCCTGGCTGAGCTGGAAGTCATTGTCCTGTGGGCGTTCTTTGCGCTTGCTGCTGCCTGAAGGTCGATCAGCACCGCCGTTGCCGTTACCCAGGTGGCCTTGCAGGTCGGCTTCCTTGAAGTTGTCGTTGTCCGCCTCAGCGGTCAGTTTGGCCTGGCGCACTTCAATATCCGGGAGGATGCCCTGGGCCTGGATCGAGCGGCCATTCGGGGTGTAATACAGCGCAGTGGTGAGCTTGAGCGCGCGGTCATTGTTCAGCGGCAGCACGGTTTGCACCGAGCCTTTGCCGAAGCTGTCGGTACCCATCAGCACGCCGCGTTTCTGATCTTGCAAAGCGCCGGCGACAATTTCCGAGGCCGAGGCACTGCCACCGTTGATCAGCACCACCAATGGCACACCTTCGCTGGCGTCGGCCGGGTCGGCAGAGAAGCGCAATTCGGAGTTGGCTATTCGGCCCTTGGTGTAGACGATCAGGCCTTTGGTCAGGAAGTGGTCAGCCACTTCCACCGCCGACTGCAGGACGCCACCGGGGTTGTTGCGCAAGTCCAGGACCAGGCCGCGCAGCTTCTTACCATTGTCTTTGCGCAGCTTGGCCAGGGCCTTGCCGACTTCTTCGCCGGTCTTGACCTGGAACTGGGTGATGCGGATATAGCCGTAGCCGTCTTCGAGCAGCTGGCTTTTCACGCTCTTGACCTGAATCACCGCGCGGGCAAGGGTTACGTCGAAAGGCGTACCGCCATCACGGACCAGGGTCAGGGTGATCTTCTCGCCGATCTTGCCGCGCATCTTGTCGACCGCTTCGGTCATGGTCTGGCCGCGGGTCGGCTGGCCGTTGATCTTGACGATCAGGTCACCCGCCTCGATTCCGGCACGGGAGGCCGGGGTGTCATCGATCGGCGATACCACTTTGACAAAGCCGTCCTCCATGCCAACTTCGATGCCCAGGCCACCGAACTCGCCGCTGGTGCTTTCCTGCAGTTCCTGGAAGTCTTCCGGGCCGAGGTAGGCGGAATGCGGGTCGAGGTTGCTGAGCATGCCCTTGATGGCATTCTCCAGCAGGGTCTTGTCGTCTACCGGTTCGACATAGGCCGCCTTGATCCGGTCCATGACCTCGGCAAAGGTACGCAGTTCATCCAGCGGCAGTGGCGCCTTGGTGGTAGCCGATACCGTCGTGGCCGGCACCGAGGTCGGCTTGGCGGGCTCGGCCGCCCGGGCCAGGGGCGCGCCGAGGACCAGAGCGATGGTCAGGGCCAGCGAGGTGAGGCGAGGCGAATGCAGCATGTCGAACGAACTCCTGATCCTGGTAGCGCTCCGGCTGGAGCCTCGGTATAGCTCAATTGTGCGCTACACCGTCAAAAAGGGGTGGTGGTACCTATCCCTGGGCACGGCACCATTGTGCGGGGTCGCTTGGGCGACCTTGCTGACGGATGGCGAAGTACAGGCCCGAGCTGTCCTGGCCGCCGCTGTTGCCGACGGTGGAAATCGCCTCGCCGGCCTTGACGACGTCTCCGGCGCTCTTGAGCAGGCTCTGGTTATGGCCGTACAGGCTCAGGTAACCATTACCATGGTCGAGAATGACCAGAAGTCCAGCGCCGCGCAACCAGTCGGCAAATACCACCCGGCCGCCGTGCACGGCGCGCACCTGGCTGCCAGGAGAAGCGCTGATCATCACGCCATCCCATTTTGCCCGCGAGTCATCGCCGCGGGTTTCGCCAAAGCGTGCCAGCAATCGACCATTGACTGGCCATGGAAGTTTTCCACGGGCAGAAGAAAAAGCCCCGCCGAAGGTCTCACCGTTGTTGGAAACCAACGGGCCGAGGACTGCCTTGGGCTTGCTCGGCGCCTCGCGGTTGGCTGCCAGGGCTTCGCGCTGGCGCTGCTTCTCTGCCTCCTGGGCTGCGAGCAGGGCCTTCTGGCGTGCTTCTTCCGCTTCACGGGCCTGACGGGCGAGGGTTTCCTCGATGGTCTTGAGGACTTTGCTCAGGTCGGCCTGATCCTGCTCACGCGCCTGGAGTTTCTGGTCGCGGGCTTTAACGTCGGTGTTCAGCTTGGCCAGCACCTGCTGGCGCTCGCTACGTACTTTTTCCAGTTCCTGGCGCTGGGCGTCGAGGTTGCCCTGCTGAGCCAGCAACTGGGCCTGCTGCAAGCTGATGTCCTGCTCGACGTTGGCCAGCTGGCGCAAGGTTTCGTTGAAGTTGCGCAACTGCTCGAGGCGCGCCTGGCTCAGGTAATCGTAATAGGTCAGGGTGCGAGCGAATTTTTCCGGGTTCTGCTGATTGAGCAGCAGCTTGAGGTATTCCTCGCGGCCGTTCTGATAGGCCGAACGGGCCTGGATAGCAATCAGGCGTTGTTGTTCAACGCGGGCGCTCTGGAGTTTTTTTTTCTCGTGATCAAGGCGCTCCAGTTCGCCTTCAGTCTTTTTTAGTTCCTGTTGCAGGGCCTCCACCTGCTTCTCCAGCTTACCGATGTCGGTTTCTGTACTGCGCAGGTCTTTCTGCACACCGGATTTTTCCTGCTGCAACTGGCCGAGCATTTTCTTCAGCTCGGCAATGTCCTGACGCGTGGCGTCGAGTTGCTGCTGGGTTTGCGCGCGCTCATCGGCAAACGCCGGGCTGAGCAGGCAAGACAGGGCTAGAACAATCAAGGCGCGAAACATGGAGTGGGCGACACCAGGGATAGAGACTGGCCTAGTATGCCCGCCGCGGCTTGCAAAAAAAACGCCTCAAGGCAACTGCATTGAGGCGTTTGTCCGGAAAACCGACCGTTGCGGCCGGTTTAGCCGCTTCAGGCGTCGATCAGAATCGACGTACCGGTCATTTCTGCAGGCTTTTCCAGGCCCAGCAGCTTGAGCATGGTCGGCGCGACATCGGCCAGCACACCGCCCTCGCGGACCTGTACAGCGCGCTTGCCGACATAGATGAACGGCACCGGCTCGGTGGTATGCGCGGTGTGCGCCTGACCGGTGCAGGCGTCTTCCATCTGCTCGACGTTGCCGTGGTCGGCGGTGATCAGGGCTTCGCCGCCGACCTTGTCCAGCGCTTCGACGATGCGTCCGACGCACAGGTCGAGGGCTTCGACCGCTTTCACTGCGGCTTCGAACACGCCACTGTGGCCCACCATGTCGCCGTTGGCGTAGTTGACCACGATCACGTCGTAACGCTGCTGCTCGATGGCTTCAACGATGCGGTCGGTGACTTCCGGAGCGCTCATCTCCGGCTGCAGGTCATAAGTAGCGACCTTCGGCGACGGGATCAGAATGCGCTCTTCGCCTTCGAACGGCTCTTCGCGACCGCCGGAGAAGAAGAAGGTGACGTGGGCGTACTTCTCGGTTTCGGCAATACGCAGTTGGGTCTTGCCGTTCTTTGCCAGGTATTCGCCGAGCACGTTGTCCAGGCTGCCCGGAGCGAAAGCGGCCGGGGCCGGGATTTTCGCCGAATACTGGGTCAGGCCGATGTAAGCGGCCAGTTTTGGCAGGCGTGCGCGTGGGAACTCGTTGAAGTCGGCTTCGACGAACACCCGCGACAGTTCGCGGGCACGGTCGGCGCGGAAGTTCATGAAGATCACCGCGTCGCCGTCTTCGACCTTGACCGCTTCGCCGATGCGCGTGGCTTTGACGAATTCATCGCTTTCGCCACGGGCGTAGGCCGCTTCGAGGCCGGCCAGGGCGTTGTCGGCGGTGTATTCGGCGGCGCTGTCGACGATCAGGTTGTAGGCCGCCGAGACGCGGTCCCAACGGTTGTCGCGGTCCATGGCGAAGTAGCGGCCGATCAGACTGGCGATACGGCCTTTGCCCAGTTTGGCAAAGGTGGCGTCGAGCAGCTCGATGGACGATTGCGCGCTTTTCGGTGGAGTGTCGCGACCGTCGAGGAAGGCGTGCAGGTAGATTTTTTCGGCGCCACGCTGTGCGGCCAGTTCGGCCATGGCGATCAGGTGGTCCTGGTGACTGTGCACGCCGCCATCGGACAGCAGGCCGAGGATATGTACGGCCTTGCCGGCCCTGGCAGCCTTGTCGACGGCGCCGCAGAGTACGCTGTTATCGAAGAACTCGCCGTCCTTGATGGCCTTGGTGACCCGGGTGAAGTCCTGGTACACCACACGGCCGGCACCGAGGTTCATATGGCCAACCTCGGAGTTGCCCATCTGCCCGTCAGGCAAGCCGACATCCATGCCGGAGCCGGAGATCAAGCCGTGCGGCTGGGTAGCGCGCAGGCGATCGTAGACCGGCGTGTTGGCCGAATAGATGGCGTTGTATTCGTGGCTTTCGCTGTGACCGAAACCATCCAGGATGATCAGGACCAAAGGTTTTGGCGTGCTCGTCATCAATCCCACTCACGGTTGTTCAGATGATAAAGACACGCATTTTAGGGCAAATTGGTCATGAATGACGAATTAACCTTGTTCGCCACCGGCCGCTGGCCGACGGACTGCAGGGCCTGGATGAGAATTACTGCCGACAACCCGGTCAGGCGGGCTTTGGCCGACCTTGGGGGCTGTGTATACTGGCCAACATTTTTAATGGCCTGGAACACCCTCCGATGGTTGCTCACCTGATTGAATTCGCAACAAATCACTATCTGCTGGTTGGTATCTTCGTCGTTCTGCTGGTGCTGCTGATCATCACCGAAGCGCGCAAAGGCGGACGCAGCCTGAGCACTGGCGAACTGACCGCACTGGTCAACAGCGATAAAGGCCTGGTTATCGACATCCGCTCGACCAAGGATTACGCAGCGGGTCATATCGTCGGTGCCCTGAACATTCCCCAGGACAAATTCGCCGCACGTATCGGCGAGCTGGAAAAGCACAAGGCCAATAAGACCCTGATCGTGGTCGATGCCATGGGCCAGCACGCCGGCACCACTGCCCGCGAACTGCTCAAGGCCGGTTTCACCGCCGCCAAGCTGTCCGGTGGTGTGTCGAGCTGGAAAGCCGATAACCTGCCGCTGGTGAAGTGATATGGCCAACGTCATCGTCTACTCCAGCGACTACTGCCCTTACTGCTCGCGCGCCAAGTACCTGCTCGAAAGCAAAGGTGCGGCGTTCGAAGAGATCAAGGTCGATGGCAAGCCCCAAGTGCGCGCCGAAATGAGCCAGAAGGCCGGCCGTACCTCGGTGCCGCAGATCTGGATCGGCAACACCCACGTCGGCGGTTGCGACGACCTGTATGCCCTTGAGCGCGCCGGTAAACTCGACGGTTTGCTCAAGGCTTGAACCAGAACCCCTATTAAAGACCCTGGAAAGAAGGATCTGTCATGACTGATCAACAGAACAACGAAGCAGCCGCAGCCGACGAAAGCACCCCTCAATTCTCCCTGCAGCGCATCTATGTGCGTGACCTGTCGTTCGAAGCGCCGAAAAGCCCGGCGATCTTCCGTCAGCAGTGGGAGCCGAGTGTTGCCCTGGACCTGAACACCAAGCAAAAAGGTCTGGAAGGCGATTTCCACGAAGTGGTGCTGACCCTGTCGGTCACCGTCAAGAATGGTGACGAAGTTGCCTTCATTGCTGAAGTCCAGCAGGCCGGTATCTTCCTGATCAAGAACCTCGACGCGGCGTCGATGAGCCACACTCTGGGTGCGTTCTGCCCGAACATCCTGTTCCCGTATGCGCGTGAAGCGCTGGACAGCCTGGTGACCCGTGGTTCGTTCCCGGCCCTGATGCTGTCGCCGGTCAACTTCGACGCTCTGTACGCTCAGGAAATGCAACGCATGCAGGAAGCTGGCGAAGCCCCTTCGCTGCAGTAAGCCTGTTGCAAATGCAATGAAAAAGCGCCCTGAGGGGCGCTTTTTTCTTGGCTCAAGCAAAACCTTGCTGGCGCCAGGCTTCATACACCGTCACTGCCACGGTATTGGACAGATTCAGGCTGCGGCAACCCGGCCGCATCGGCAGGCGCAAGCGTTGCTCGGCGGGCAGGCTGTCCAGTACCTCGGCAGGCAAGCCACGGCTTTCCGGGCCGAACAGGAAGGCGTCACCGGGCTGGAAGGCTGTTTCGTGGTAAGGGTGCGAGGCCTTGGTGGTGAACGCGAACAGGCGTGGCTGGCCGAGGCTTTCCAGGCAGCTCGAAAGGTCGGCATGGCGCTTGAGGGTGGCATACTCGTGGTAGTCCAGCCCGGCGCGGCGCAGGCGCTTGTCGTCCAGCTCGAAGCCGATGGGCTCGATCAGGTGCAAGTGACAGCCGCTGTTGGCGCACAGCCTTATAATATTGCCAGTATTCGGCGGAATCTCTGGTTGAAAGAGGATGACGTGAAACATGCACGGCTCCGAGCATAAAGATGGCGAGCATTCTACTCCTGAACCGGACCCGCGTTCCCAACAATGGCCGCGCGTGCTGTTTTCCCTGGCAATTTTCGGCATGTTGGTGGGCTTGATGATCGGGCGCCTGACCGCGCCCGAGCCACGGGTGCTGGAGCAGGTACAGGTGGTCGAAGGCGGGCTGGACCTGTGGTTCAACGAAGAACCCAAGCTGCACGGCGAAGAAGTCGACGGTACGTTGGCTTTGCTGTTCGAGGCGGAAGGCAAGGTGGCCCGAGGCCAGTTGCGCCAGCAGGGCAAGCCCGTCAGCTGGCGGGTGCAGAAAAGTGATGGCGGGTTGCTGGTGACCCTGGTCGCGGCCCGTCCCCTGCACGGCAACTGGGCCGGAGCAGAGGACGATGGGCGCTGGCGCGTACAGGTGAGACTGCACGAATAAAAGAGGGGAATCCCCGGCCTGCCTGTACCAAGGCCCCCAAAACTGGAAGTACTGATACTAATGCAGGGTGTGTGCCAGTTTTATTGCAGCCCGCAAATAGGCGTGTTTGAGGGCTTGGAGCGAGTTTCGCCGGGAATGTGTGCCTTGCTGCGGTGCATCGGGCACAGGTTCGGTGCATGCGGGGGCGGTGGGAGCAGGCTTGCCCCGCGATACGATTGACTGACAAGCCGCCATCGCGGGGCAAGCCCGCTCCCACCCGAGTCCCATCAGGCTTCGTCGTCGCCGTCCTCTTCACCGCCGGCGACCTTCATCCCCAATTCCTTGATCTTGCGCGTCAGGGTGTTGCGACCCCAGCCGAGCAATACCGCGGCATCGCGACGGCGGCCAGCGGTGTGCTTGAGGGCGATCTCAATCATGATCCGTTCGAAGCTTGGCACGGCGCTGTCGAGCAGGTTGGTCTGGCCGCGGGCCAGGGCCTGGTCGGCCCACTGGCGCAGAGCCTGTTCCCAGTTGGTTACCGGAGCGCTGTCTTGCGGCAGGTTGAGTAGTTCTGGCGGCAGGTCGCCGATGTGCACTTCACGGCCCGAAGCCATTACCGTGATCCAGCGGCAGGTGTTTTCCAGCTGGCGCACGTTACCCGGCCAAGGCAGGTTGCGCATGAACTCTTCGGTCTCGGGTTTGAGCAGCTTGGGCTCAACCGCAAGCTCCTGGGCGGCGCGACCGAGGAAATGGCGGGCCAGGGTCGGAATGTCTTCACGACGGTCAGCCAGGCGCGGGATATGGATGCGGATCACGTTCAAGCGATGGAACAGGTCTTCCCGGAACTTGCCGGCCTGCACCAGGGTTTCCAGGTTCTGGTGGGTCGCGGCGATGATCCGTACGTCGACCTTCACAGGCACATGACCGCCGACCCGGTAGAACTCACCATCGGCCAGAACACGCAGCAGGCGGGTCTGGGTGTCGGCCGGCATGTCGCCGATCTCATCGAGGAACAGGGTGCCGCCATCGGCCTGTTCGAAGCGGCCGCGCCGCAAATTGGCCGCGCCGGTGAACGCGCCTTTTTCGTGACCGAACAGCTCGGACTCCATCAGGTCCTTGGGAATCGCCGCCATGTTCAGGGCGATGAACGGTGAGGCGGCGCGTGGGCTGTGGCGGTGCAGGGCGTGGGCGACCAGCTCTTTACCGGTACCCGACTCGCCGTTGATCAGCACGGTGATATTGGAGTGGCTGAGGCGGCCGATAGCGCGGAACACCTCCTGCATCGCCGGCGCCTCGCCGATGATCTCCGGGGTGCGGGTCAGGCTCGGAGCAATGTCCAGGCCCTGCTGTTCCTGGGCGTGCTGGTTGGCGCGCTTGACCAGCGACACGGCCTCGTCGACGTCGAACGGTTTGGGCAGGTACTCGAACGCACCGCCCTGATAGGAGGCCACGGCACTGTCGAGGTCCGAATGGGCAGTCATGATGATCACCGGCAGACGCGGGTGCTGTTCGCGAATCTGCGCCAGCAAGTCCAGGCCGCTGGCGCCGGGCATGCGGATGTCGGAGATGATTACGTCCGGCTGTTGCCGGGCCAGGCGGCTCATGACGCCGTCGGCGCTGTCGAAACTCTGGGTGGTCATGCCTTCCTGTTGCAGGGCTTTTTCCAGGACCCAGCGGATGGAGCGATCATCGTCGACGATCCAGACGGTTTCACTACGGCTCATGAGGCGGTGGCTCCTTGTTCCAGCGGCAGAAAGATCGAGAAGGTGGTGTGGCCTGGATGGCTGTCACATTCGATCAGGCCCTGGTGCTGGCTGATGATGTTCTGGGTAATGGCCAGGCCCAGCCCGGTACCGTCCGGACGGCCGCTGACCATGGGGTAAAAGATGGTTTCCTGGAGTTCGGCGGGGATGCCCGGGCCGTTGTCGATGATTTCGACCTTGGCCACCAGGCGATGCCGGGTGTGGCCGATGGTGAACTGGCGCATGGCGCGGGTGCGCAGGCTGATACGGCCCAGGCGCAGCTCGTTCTGGCCGCTGATGGCCTGCATGGCGTTGCGCACGATGTTGAGGACGGCCTGGATCATCTGCTCGCGGTCGATCAACACGTCCGGCAGGCTCGGGTCGTAGTCGCGCACCAGGGTGATACCGCCCTGGCTTTCAGCCTCGACCAGGCTGCAGACCCGCTCCAGCACTTCATGGATGTTGGTCATTGCCAGTGACGGCAGCTTGTTCGAACCGAGCATGCGGTCGACCAGGTTGCGCAGGCGATCGGCCTCTTCAATGATCACATTGGTGTAATCCTTGAGGCCTTCTTCGGGCAATTCCCGCGACAGCAATTGCGCCGCGCCGCGAATGCCGCCCAGCGGGTTCTTGATCTCGTGGGCCAGGCCGCGCACCAGCAGCTTGGTGGTTTCCTGCTTGGACAGCTGGGCCTCTTCCTTGGTGATGCGCAGCAACCGGTCGCGGGGATGCACCTCAAGCAGCAGCAAAGTCTGGCCACTGCTGAGGATCGGCGTTACCGCATAGTCGACGGTCTGGGTCTGGCCGGTCAGCGAGGTCAACTGCGCTTCGCGCTTGGTGAACGGGTGCGCGTGCTCCACCGCCTGGCGCAGGGAATTGAGCGCTTCAGGTGATTCGGTGAACAACTCGCTGATGAATTGCCCGTGGCTGCGCTGGCCGCTGATGGCCAGGAGCATCTCCGCTGCCGGGTTCATGTACTCCAGGCGCAACTCGGCGCTGAGCAGGATGGTGGCAGTCGTCAGGTTGTCCAGTAGCAGTCGGTGCAGGGCATCGCTGATGGTCATGGGGCGTCGGTGACCTCTTTTGGCTCATGACGACCCCGGCTGGGCCAGGGTCGCGGGCGCTGGTTGTCTGCTGGTGACAAGAAAATGCAAAAAACAAACCAAGGCTCCGAAAAGAAGCGGATCCGCCGGAAAAAGACCTGTAATTGCGCTAAATATGGCTACAAAGCCCTGATCTGGCCGTTTGCTTGAACCAAAATGGGCTGGTTTGTTCAGGTGTACGCGGTTGCGTGCACCAATATAGAGCATAGAGGAAGATTTATTGCGGGGAGCACAAATGGGCGGTCGCGCGGATCAGTGCCAGGGTTTGTTGCGGGCTTGTCTCTCGCTGTTCGATGGCTTGGGCCAGTGCGGGCGGACAAGGCTCGGGTCGGTTGCGATCGAACTCGGCCAAGTCGCTGAGCAAGGTTCGTTGCAGGCGGTCCAGCTGCGGGCGTAATTGCTTTGCCAGATCAATGCGCGGCGTTGCAGGTGCGCGGCCTGTCGCATGCCAACGGGACAGCGCGCTGTACTGGAGCAGTTTATTGGCTTCGATCTGGTCGGCAAAGAATTCGGCTGCCCGCTGGCCATCGATGCCAAAGCGTGTGGCCTGAGCCTGGGCGCCAGCAATAACCTGCTGTTCGCGTTCAGTCGCTTGTATCGGTTGGCCGGAGTCCCATTTGCTCAAGGCAACGGCTTCGGCGATGTCCAGGCGTTGTTCCACTGTGTTCAGCACGCGCTGCAGTGCGTTGTTTGGCGGCGGTGGCGAAGCACAACCTTGGGTGAGGAGCAGGGGAGTGAGCAAGAGGGCAAGTAGCGGTGTGCGCATGATCGGGTGTCCTTACGGGAAGAATGCCAGTGTGCCGCCTTCTGAGCGTTTTACCTGTCGGCTGATACGCATGCCTGTGTCAGAAAAAGAAAAGGCCTCCCGAAGGAGGCCTCTCTTTGATGGCGTAACACCGTCAGTGGATTAGCAGCTGTAGTACAGCTCGTATTCCAGTGGGTGTACGAAGGTGCGGACCTTGATTTCTTCTTCGCTCTTCAGCTCGATGAAGGCATCGATGAAGTCGTCGGAGAACACGCCGCCCTTGGTCAGGAACGCACGGCCCTTGTCCAGCTCTTCCAGGGCTTCTTTCAGGCTGCCGCAAACCTGCGGGATGTCCTTGGCCTCTTCAGGCGGCAGGTCGTACAGGTTCTTGTCGGCGGCATCGCCTGGGTGGATCTTGTTCTGGATACCGTCCAGACCGGCCATCAGCAGCGCGGCGAAGGCCAGGTACGGGTTGGCCGACGGGTCCGGGAAGCGCGCTTCGATACGGCGGGCTTTCGGGCTGGAAACGTAAGGGATACGGATCGAAGCGGAACGGTTGCGAGCCGAGTAGGCCAGCATTACCGGAGCTTCGAAGCCTGGAACCAGACGCTTGTAGGAGTTGGTCGACGGGTTGGTGAAGCCGTTCAGGGCCTTACCGTGCTTGATGATACCGCCGATGAAGTACAGGGCGGTGTCGGACAGACCGGCATAACCTTCGCCTGCGAAGGTGTTCTTGCCTTCTTTCCAGATGGACATGTGAACGTGCATGCCCGAACCGTTGTCGCCGTACAGCGGCTTCGGCATGAAGGTGGCGGTGCGGCCGTAGGCATCGGCAACGTTGTGCACGACGTACTTGAGGGCCATTACTTCGTCAGCTTTCTTCACCAGGGTGTTGAACTTGACGCCGATTTCGTTCTGGCCGGCAGTCGCCACTTCGTGGTGGTGGACTTCGACGGTCTGACCCATTTCTTCCAGTGCGTTGCACATGGCAGTACGGATTTCGTGGTCGTGGTCGAACGGCGGAACCGGGAAGTAGCCACCTTTGACGCCTGGACGGTGGCCTTTGTTGCCGCCTTCAACGTCCTGGTCGGACATCCACGAGCCTTGCTCGGAGAAAATCTTGAACATCGAGCCAGAGATGTCCGACTTGAATTTCACTTCGTCGAAGATGAAGAACTCAGGCTCTGGGCCGGCGAACACGGTGTCACCGATGCCGGTGCTCTTGAGGTACTCTTCGGCACGCTTGGCGATCGCGCGCGGGTCACGGTCGTAGCCCTGCATGCTCGAAGGGTCGACGATGTCGCAGGTCAGGATCAGGGTCGGCTCTTCGGTGAACGGGTCCAGCACGGCGGTTTCGTCGACCGGCATCAGGATCATGTCCGAGGCCTCGATACCTTTCCAGCCAGCGATGGAGGAACCGTCGAACATCTTGCCGACTTCGAAGAAGTCTTCGTCCAGCGCATCACGGGCCGGCATGGTCACGTGGTGCTGTACGCCCTTGGTGTCAGTGAAGCGCAGATCAATCCATTTAACGTCATGATCTTTGATGAGTTGAACCGACTTCGACATAGTGTCCTCCGGGTGGGGTAGAGCTTGCCTGTGCAGCCCTTGAAATTGGGTGATGCCGGGCGCGAATAGTCGGCCAAGGCAACCTGCATCACAAGGGAGCAAATTGCATGCCAGTGCCCCGGTTTGGAATCCTCGCCCCAATCCCAAGCGTTTCAGGGGGATTACGGCGGAATGTCGGACAATTTGTGCACACTTAAGAGGCGAAAATGAAGCGCAATGCTTCATTTTGGTGCGAGCAAAACCTTCTGTACGATAATTGGTTAAACCTTGAGCAATTTCCGCTATAATCCGCGCCCCACTTTTTTAGTCGGCAGCTCGCGCACAGTTTTTCATGAAACTAATCGTAAAAGTCTTCCCAGAGATCACCATCAAGAGCCGCCCGGTTCGCAAGCGCTTCATCCGTCAACTGGGCCGCAACATCCGCACCGTGCTCAAGGACCTCGATCCTGCGCTCGCGGTTGACGGTGTCTGGGACAACCTCGAGGTGGTCACCCGCATCGAGGACGAGAAAGTCCTGCGCGAGATGACCGAGCGCCTGACCTGCATGCCGGGCATCGCCCATTTCCTGCAGGTCGACGAGTACCCGCTGGGTGACTTCGACGACATCGTCGCCAAGTGCAAAACCCACTTCGGCCACCTGCTGGCCGGCAAGCACTTCGCCGTACGCTGCAAGCGTGGCGGCCACCACGACTTCACCTCGATGGACGTCGACCGTTATGTTGGCAGCCAGTTGCGCCAGCAGTGCGGCGCCGCCGGTATCGACCTGCGCAACCCCGAGGTCGAGGTGCGCATCGAGGTGCGTGACAAGCGCCTGTACGTGATTCACAACCAGCACAAGGGCATCGGCGGCTACCCGCTGGGCGCCCTTGAGCAGACCCTGGTACTGATGTCCGGTGGCTTCGACTCCACCGTGGCGGCCTACCAGATGATGCGCCGCGGCCTGATGACCCACTTCTGCTTCTTCAACCTTGGCGGCCGTGCCCACGAGCTGGGGGTGATGGAAGTCGCCCACTTCCTGTGGAAGAAATACGGCAGCAGCCAGCGCGTACTGTTCGTCAGCGTGCCGTTCGAAGAAGTGGTCGGCGAGATCCTCGGCAAGGTCGACAACAGCTACATGGGCGTGACCCTCAAGCGCATGATGCTGCGTGCGGCGACCAACATTGCCGACCGTCTCGAGATCGATGCGCTGGTCACCGGCGAAGCGATTTCCCAGGTGTCGAGCCAGACCCTGCCGAACCTGGCAGTGATCGACTCGGCCACCGAGAAGCTGGTGTTGCGCCCGCTGCTGGCCAGCCACAAGCAGGACATCATCGACCAGGCCAACCAGATCGGCACCGCCGAGTTCGCCAAGCACATGCCTGAGTACTGCGGCGTGATTTCGGTGAACCCGACCACCTGTGCCAAGCGTCATCGTGTTGACCATGAAGAGAAGCAGTTCGACATGGCCGTGCTCGAGCGCGCCCTGGAGCGCGCTCGCCTGATCTCCATCGACCATGTGATCGATGAACTCAGCCAGGATATCCAGATCGAAGAAGTCAGCCAGGCGCTGGCCGGGCAGGTGGTGATTGATATTCGTCACCCCGATGCCCAGGAAGACCAGCCCCTGGAACTGGACGGCATCGAGGTCAAGGCCTTGCCGTTCTACGCCCTGAACAGTCGCTTCAAGGAACTGGACGCTACGCGCCAGTACCTGCTGTATTGCGACAAGGGTGTGATGAGTCGCCTGCATGCCCATCATTTGCTCAGTGAGGGACATGCCAATGTGCGCGTTTATCGTCCGACATAAAACGCCGGGGCTATATGGCGGGAGCATCCGCCATCGCCCTCCCGACCTGCGGGCCCGTTGAGCGCCATTCATTCATATTCGCCGCCTAGACTGGGCGGCAACCCGAATCCTCTGATCGAGATACACACGTGATCGAAAATCTGCGTAACATCGCCATCATCGCCCACGTTGACCATGGTAAAACCACTCTGGTCGACAAACTCCTGCGTCAGTCCGGCACTCTGGAGCGTAACGAGCTCAACGACGAGCGCGTCATGGACTCCAACGACCAGGAAAAAGAGCGCGGTATTACCATTCTGGCGAAAAACACCGCCATCAACTGGAACGGCTACCACATCAACATCGTCGACACCCCCGGCCACGCCGACTTCGGTGGCGAGGTTGAGCGTGTAATGTCGATGGTTGACTCCGTGCTGCTGCTGGTCGACGCCCAAGACGGCCCTATGCCGCAAACCCGTTTCGTGACCAAGAAGGCCTTCGAAGCCGGCCTGCGTCCGATCGTCGTGATCAACAAGGTTGACCGTCCGGGCGCGCGTCCTGACTGGGTTCTGGACCAGATCTTCGACCTGTTCGACAACCTCGGTGCCACCGAAGAACAGCTGGACTTCAAAGTCGTCTACGCCTCGGCCCTGAACGGCATTGCCGGTCTGGACCACACCGAAATGGCCGAAGACATGACCCCGCTGTACCAGTCGATCGTCGACAACGTTCCAGCGCCAGCTGTTGACCGTGACGGTCCGTTCCAGATGCAGATCTCGGCTCTGGACTACAACAGCTTCCTGGGTGTTATCGGTGTTGGCCGTATCGCTCGTGGTCGCGTCAAGCCGAACACCCCGGTTGTCGCTATCGACGTCGACGGCAAGAAGCGTAACGGCCGTATCCTGAAGCTGATGGGTCACCACGGTCTGCACCGCGTTGACGTCGAAGAAGCCCTGGCTGGCGACATCGTCTGCATCAGCGGTTTCGACGAGCTGTTCATCTCCGACACCCTGTGCTCCCCGGACGCAGTTGAAGCGATGAAGCCGCTGACCGTTGACGAGCCAACCGTTTCGATGACCTTCCAGGTCAACGACTCGCCGTTCTGCGGTAAAGAAGGCAAGTTCGTGACTTCCCGTAACATCAAGGAACGTCTGGACAAAGAGCTGCTTTACAACGTTGCACTGCGCGTTGAAGAAGGCGACTCGGCTGACAAGTTCAAGGTTTCCGGCCGTGGTGAGCTGCACCTGTCGGTACTGATCGAAACCATGCGTCGCGAAGGCTTCGAAATGGGCGTTGGTCGTCCGGAAGTGATCATCCGTGAAGTCGACGGCGTCAAGAACGAGCCGTTCGAAAACGTCACCATCGACATCCCTGAAGATTCGCAGGGCAAGGTCATGGAAGAGATGGGTCTGCGTAAAGGCGACCTGACCAACATGGTTCCGGATGGCAAGGGCCGTGTACGTCTGGAATACAACATTCCAGCCCGTGGTCTGATCGGTTTCCGTAACCAGTTCCTGACCCTGACCAACGGTGCAGGCATCCTGACCTCGATCTTCGATCGCTACGCTCCGATGAAGTCCGGCCACATGTCCGGTCGTCAGAACGGCGTACTGGTATCGGTAGAGACCGGCAAGGCACTGACCTACTCCCTGGAAACCCTGCAGGCTCGCGGCAAGCTGTTCGTTGAGCACGGTCAGGAGATCTACAACGGTCAGATCGTTGGTCTGAACAGCCGTGACAACGACCTGGGCGTCAACCCTACCAAGGGCAAGAAGCTCGACAACATGCGTGCTTCGGGTAAAGACGAAACCATCGCTCTGGTTCCACCTGTTCGCTTCACCCTGGAACAGGCTCTGGAATTCATCCAGGACGACGAGCTGTGCGAAGTGACTCCTAAGTCGATCCGTCTGCGTAAGAAGATCCTCGACGAAGGCGAGCGTACCCGCGCTGCCAAGAAAGCCAAGGCTAACTAAGCCCGGCTGAAACGAAAACGCCCCCGGTCGCAAGGCCGGGGGCGTTTTTGTTTGTCTGCAGTAAATGTGGGAGGCAGCCAGTGGGAGCGGGGGGGGGGGGGGGGGGGGGGGTGTCTTCTTCCCCCTCCCTTCCAATGGACACAACCTCCCCC
>NZ_JBMOWO010000041.1:0-8079 GCF_049310525.1 Pseudomonas sp. GZD-222 | reverse complement strand
TGGGGTGGATGTTCTCTGTCCGTTGTTTCTCTTCCTCCCCCCCCCTCTCCGCCCCCCCCCCCCCCCCCCCCACCCCAGTCAGTTGCCCACAGTGTTTAGCGGCGCGCGGCAGGTTTTGGGATGTACGCGCAATAGCCCGGACGTGGCCCGATCCGTGGGTGGTTGCGGCAGGTGTCCGGGCGCTTGTCATAAATGGTGCACATGCGGCTTTTACGATCCAGATAGAGGCAATCGTCGTTGCTCATCTGCGCCAGGGTGAAAATCCCCGACTTCTGGTTGAAGCGCTGGATAATCCCGTCCTTCTGCAAACGCTTGGCAATGTTCTTCGGCGGCTCACCCACTTCGAACTCATCCACCACGCCCATGCGGATCAGGTCTTTGATTTTCACTTCCGTCGGCAAGGTGCAGCAGGTCGAGTTGCAGCCTCCGCACATATGGCTTTGGTACTTCTGCCAGGTTTCCAGGCGGTCGACTTCGGCGGCGGCAATCAGGGTCGGTTTCATCAGGTTCAGGTTTTAGAGGTTCTAGTAGGCGCGCGATCATACCGGAGTTGGTCAAAATGTGAACAACCATTTGCCGGTTCCACCAATGCCGACCGCTGTTTTTGTACAGAAACTCCAGAACCTGCGCTTTCGCTCTGTGTCGAACGGTCTAGGCTGAGAAATCTCCATCCGCATTCGTCAACCTGATCGAGGACGTCGCATGTCTCAGGAACCACTCGCTCGTGACGCAGAGGTGGCCGCTTTTCGCACCGCTGTACTGGACAAATTGACCTACGCGGTCGGCAAGGACCCGGAGCACGCCTTCGAACATGACTGGTTTGAGGCCATTGCCCTGGCAGCCCGTGATCACATGGTCGATCACTGGATGGACCATACCCGGCAGATTTATCGCAAGAGCCAGAAGCGGGTGTACTACCTGTCCCTGGAGTTCCTCATCGGGCGTTTGCTGTACGACAGCTTGAGCAACCTGGGCCTGCTGGACATTGCCCGGGAGGCGCTGAGCGGCCTGGATGTCGACCTTGAGCGCATTCGCTTGCTGGAGCCGGATGCGGCCTTGGGTAACGGTGGCCTTGGGCGTCTGGCGGCGTGTTTCATGGAGAGCATGTCGACCTTGGGCATCGCGGCCCACGGTTATGGCATTCGCTACGAGCACGGCCTGTTCCGCCAGGCGGTGGTCGATGGCTGGCAGCAGGAGCAGACCGAGAACTGGCTGGACTTCGGCAACCCCTGGGAATTCGAGCGGGCCGAGGTGATCTATCCGATCAGTTTCGGTGGCAGCGTCGAAACCGTGCATGACGCCAATGGCCAGCAACGCCAGGTGTGGTGGCCGGCCGAAACCGTGCGGGCGGTAGCCTATGACACACCGGTCGTCGGCTGGCGTGGCGCGAGCGTCAACACCTTGCGCCTCTGGCGTGCACGAGCGCTGGAGGAGTTGCACCTGGAGCGCTTCAACGCCGGCGACCACTTGGGCGCCGTGGCCGAGGTGGCCCGCGCCGAAAGTATCTCACGCGTGCTGTACCCGGCTGACAGTACCGAGGCCGGGCAGGAACTGCGCCTGCGTCAGGAGTACTTCTTCGTCTGCGCCTCGCTGCAGGATTTGCTGCGTCGCCACCTGAACATGCACGACAGCCTGCTCAATCTGCACGAATCGGCGGCAATCCAGCTCAACGACACCCACCCCTCGATTGCCGTGGCCGAATTGATGCGTCTGCTGGTCGATCAGCACGAGGTGCCCTGGGATACCGCCTGGCAACTGACCGTCGATACCCTTGCCTACACCAATCACACCCTGCTGCCCGAGGCTCTGGAAACCTGGCCGGTCAGCCTGATGGAACGCATGCTGCCGCGGCATATGCAGATCATCTACCTGATCAACGCGTTTCACATCGACGCCCTGCGGGCCAAGGGTATCCATGATTTTGACGTGCTGCGCGCGGTGTCGCTGATCGAGGAGGACAACGGCCGGCGAGTGCGCATGGGTAATGTGGCGTTTCTCGGTTCGCACAGCGTCAACGGCGTGTCGGCGCTGCACAGCAAGTTGATGCGCAGCACGGTGTTCGCCGAACTGCACAAGCTCTACCCCGAACGGATCAACAACAAGACCAACGGCATTACCTTCCGCCGTTGGTTGTATCAGGCTAATCCGCAGCTGACAGGCATGCTGGTCGAGGCGTTGGGAGAGGATGTGCTCGACAACCCGGAAGGCCGTCTGCGCGACCTCGAGCCTTTCGCTGACAAGGCGGCGTTTCGCAAGCAATTTGCCGAGCAGCGACTGCACAGCAAGAAAGCGCTGGCCAGTCTGATTCAGGAGCGTCTGGGTATTACCGTCAACCCGCAGGCGATGTTCGATGTGCAGGTCAAACGTATCCACGAGTACAAGCGCCAGTTGCTCAACCTGCTGCACACGGTGGCCTTGTACCAGGCAATACGCGCCGAGCCCGGAACCGGCTGGGCACCACGGGTGAAGATCTTCGCTGGCAAGGCGGCGGCCAGCTATCACCAGGCCAAGCTGATCATCAAGTTGAGCAATGACATCGCCCGGGTGGTGAACAACGACCCGACGGTGCGTGGCCTGCTCAAGGTGGTGTTTTTGCCCAACTACAACGTCAGTCTGGCGGAGAGCATCATTCCGGCGGCCGACCTTTCCGAGCAGATCTCCACCGCCGGCTATGAAGCCTCCGGCACCAGCAACATGAAGTTCGGCCTTAACGGCGCGCTGACCATCGGCACCCTGGACGGTGCCAACGTCGAGATGTGCGAGCAGGTGGGGGCTGAGAACATGTTCATCTTCGGCCTGACCGCGCAGCAGGTGGAGGCGCGCAAGCGCAGTGGCGACTTTGGCGCCAATGCGGCGATCAGCGCCTCGTACCGGCTCAATGATGTGCTCCAGGCCATTCGCAGCGGCGTGTTCTCTCCGGATGATCCGGCCCGTTACGTGGGGCTGGTGGACTCGCTGGTGGCCCATGACCGCTTCCTGGTTTGCGCCGACTTCGATGCCTACTGGGATGCTCAGTTACGCGTCGAAGCGCTCTGGCACGATCCCAAGGAGTGGTGGCGCATCGCGGTGCTGAACACTGCGCGGATGGGCTGGTTCTCCTCGGACCGGACCATTCGCGAGTACGCCACGCAAATCTGGAAAGCCCTCGACTAAGCTGTGCAGGACGGCCCGGGAGCGGTGAACTCTCGGGCCGATGTGCCGTCTGATCGGGCAAGCGTATCGGATTGCTCGCTAGCGCTGCACTCTCCCTGTAAACTGCGTGGGTTTTTATTACCCCTTCCTTCGGAGCCTTACATGTCCCGCGTTACCCTGAGTCGCTATTTGATTGAGCAGACCCGCAGCAACAGTACCCCTGCCGATCTGCGCTTCCTGATCGAAGTGGTGGCGCGTGCGTGCAAGGAGATCAGCCATAACGTTTCCAAGGGCGCCCTGGGCGGTGTTCTGGGCAGCATGGGCACCGAAAACGTGCAGGGCGAAGTCCAGAAGAAACTGGACGTGATTTCCAACGACATCCTCCTCGAAGCCAACGAGTGGGGCGGTCACCTGGCCGGCATGGCGTCCGAAGAAATGGACAATGCCTACCAGATCCCGGGCAAATACCCGAAAGGTGCCTACCTGCTGGTATTCGACCCACTGGACGGTTCGTCGAACATCGACGTCAACGTGTCGGTCGGCACCATCTTCTCGGTTCTGCGTTGCCCTAACGAGTACCTGAGCCAGAACGAAAGCCTCAACGAACAGGCCTTCCTGCAGCCGGGCACCAAGCAAGTAGCAGCCGGTTATGCGATCTATGGTCCGCAGACCATGCTGATCCTGACCCTGGGTAACGGCGTCAAGGGTTTCACCCTGGACCGCGAGCTGGGCAGCTTCGTCCTGACCCACGAGAACATCCAGGTTCCGGAAACCACCGCCGAATTCGCCATCAACATGTCCAACCAGCGTCACTGGGAAGAGCCGGTAACCCGCTATGTGGGCGAGCTGCTGGCCGGTGAGACCGGTCCGCTGAACAAGAACTACAACATGCGCTGGATCGCCTCGATGGTTGCCGACGTGCATCGCATCCTGACCCGTGGCGGCCTGTTCATGTACCCGCGTGATGCCCGTGAGCCTTCCAAACCAGGCAAGCTGCGTCTGATGTACGAAGCCAACCCGATGTCCTTCATCATCGAACAGGCCGGCGGTGCTTCCACCGACGGTCGCCAGCGCATCCTCGACATCCAGCCAGAGAGCCTGCACCAGCGCGTAGCGGTGTTCCTCGGCTCCAAGCAGGAAGTCGAGCGCGTTACCGGTTATCACCAGGAGTAAGTCATGCTCGCACCTTGGCAGCCGTTACTGGAATGGTGGTTCGGCTGGGGCACCAGTCCCCAGGACGTCGCTGACGAGAAGAGCACGCTGTGGTTCGGCAAGCACCATGACGTCGAGGCGCAAGAGCGTTTCGGCGATCTGGTCGAGCAGGCCCTGGCGGGTGGTCTGGATGAGTGGCTGCAGAGCCCGCAGGGCTGGTTGGGTCTGGTCCTGTTGCTCGATCAGTTGCCGCGCATGATCCATCGCGACACACCGCGCGCCTTCGATGGCGACCGGCGTGCTCAGGTCCTGGTAATGCAGGGTCTGGACAAGGCCTGGGATTACCAGCTGCTACCGATCCAGCGGGTGTTCATCCTGCTGGTGCTGGAGCATGCTGAAGTGCTGGATTGGCAGAACACCAGTGTCGAGCGTTATCAGCTGTTGCTTGATGCGCAGCCGGACGCTGACCGGCGTCTGTTCGAAGGTTTCCTCGACTATGCCGAGCAGCACCAGCGGGTGATTGCCCGCTTTGGCCGGTTCCCGCATCGCAATCTGCTGCTGAATCGGCCGAGTACCGATGAAGAGATGGATTTCCTGCTGGAGCCTGGGTCGCGGTTTTGAGTTGAATTCGATCGCGGGGGGAAGGTGGTTTTCGCAAGGGCCAGAGGGGGAGGGGTTGTCGCGCGAGTGGGTCGCGGTTTTGAGTTGAATTCGATCGCGGGGCAAGCCCGCTCCCACAGGGTACCGGTGGGAGCGGGCTTGCCCCGCGATTAGTTTCAAATCCTGAAACTGCCCACCAACTGCTTCAACCGGTTGGCCTGATTCTCCAGGTCATTGCAGGCACGCAAGGTCGCTTGCAGGTTCTCCACCCCTTCCTGATTCAGCGTATTGATCTCGGTGATGTCGACATTGATCGACTCGACCACGGCCGTCTGTTCTTCGGTTGCGGTGGCTACTGACTGGTTCATGCCATCGATCTCGCCGATCCGCTGGGTCACGCTACCGAGGCGCTCACCAGCCTGGTTGGCAATGCCGACGCTGTGCTGGCTGTGGCTCTGGCTTTCGGTCATGGTGCTGACCGCCACTTGAGCACCGGCCTGCAGTTCTTCAATGATGCGCTGGACCTGTTGCGCCGAATCCTGGGTGCGATGGGCAAGGTTGCGCACCTCATCCGCCACTACCGCGAAACCACGACCGGCTTCACCTGCGCGTGCCGCTTCAATGGCAGCGTTTAGCGCCAGCAGGTTGGTCTGCTGGGAAATGCCGCTGATCACTTCAAGGATCTGGCCAATGTTCACCGTGTTGGCATTGAGGGTTTCGATGTTGCCGCACGAGTCGCTGATTTTTGCCGACAACTGGTTCATCACCTCGATGGTCTGGTCGACCACCTGTTGACCTTCCGCCGCCAGATTGCGTGCATCACTGGAGTGTTGCGAGGCGAGGGCGGCGTTCTGGGCGATCTCCTGGGCGGCGGCGCCCAGTTGGTTGATCGCCGCAGCAACGCTGCTGGTGCGGCTCGATTGCTGGTCGGCATTGTGGATCGAGGCATTCGAGGCACTGATGACGCGCAAGGCCACTTCGTTGACCTGGCCGGTGGCCGAGGACACTTCACGGATCGATTCGTGGATGCGTTCGACAAAACGGTTGAACGACTGGCCGAGGCTGCCGAATTCGTCCTGGCCGTGGATACGCAGGCGGCGAGTGAGGTCGCCTTCACCTTCGGCGATATCGTGCATAGCCCGGCCCATGACGTGCAGCGGCTCCATCAGAACGCGGATCAGGACACCGAGCAGGGCAATGATGATCAGCACGGCAATCACCGTGGCGACAATGGCCGAGGTGCGCAGTTCGCTGAGCATGGCGAAGGCGAAGTCCTGATCGAGCACCAGGGCCACATACCAGTCAGCCGAAGGCACGCCATTGACCTTGGTGAAGGTGATGAACTGTGAGTGCCCAGCTTGCTCAGTCTCTTTTAGACCGCTGCCGATCTGTGGAGTGTTGTGCGGGTAGGCCTCGCTGAGGTTTTTCAGCACCAGCTTGGCATCGGGGTGGACCAGAATCTTGCCGTCACCGTTGACGATGAATGCCTGACCGTGGCCGTCGAAGTTCAGCGCGTTGATGATGGCGCTGATGCTGTCCAGGTCGGTGTCGGCACCGTTGACGCCGATCAGCCGGCCTTGGTGCTGAACCGGCGTGGCCAGGGTGATCACCAGTTTGTTCGCGGACACCGAAATGTACGGCTCGGTGATGATCGTCTGGCCGGCGCTGCTGGCAGCCTTGTACCAGCCGCGCACCCGCGGATCATAATCGGCAGCGCGATTGCCCAGTGGCACCGACTGCATGTAGCCATCCTGGCCGCCGAAATAGGTCAGGAGGAAGTTGCTTCTGTACACCGGCAGGTTGAGGCTACGGGTCAGGCTGTCCTTGCTGGCGCCATCGATGGCCACTTGCTGGGACAGCGACTGGAGGATCTGCATGCGGCTTTGCAGCCAGGTCTGGATGTTGCTGCTGGTCAGGTTGCCGAGCTCCTGCATGGAAGCTTCGGTATTGCTGCGCAGGGTCTGACGCTGGCGGTAATCGTTGAACAGGACAAAACAGGTAAAGGCGACAGCGACCACCAGGGCGGCGGCGAGCAGAATCTTGTGGCTGAACTTCAGGTTTTTTGTCATTGCGGGGTCTGTCTGCACACGGCGGGTCAACGGGAGGGGCGCGGCAATACGTCGCAGCGCCTACCTGTGTCGTCCGGTGAATGGAAAAGATTAACGCGCAAATCGGTCTATTCGACCAAAGGCAGGGAATTGGCGTCAGGAAAGCGCAATCGCTCGGGAACCAGAGGCGCTTTTTCCCTTCTAAGCTGTCGGTAGGCCATCGCGCCTGCACCCTCATGTCCAGGAGTGACCCCTTCATGTCGTTGCGTTCCCTCGCCCTGCTGTCCTTGTGCGTGTTTCTGACTGCGTGCAACAAGATCAACCAGGAAAACTATTCAAAGCTTCAGGCGGGTATGGCCAAGGCCGAGGTAGAAAAGCTGCTCGGTTCGCCCAAGGAGTGTTCCGGCGCACTGGGCATGTCCAGCTGCACCTGGGGTGACGAGAAGAGCTTTATCAGCGTGCAGTACGCCGCCGACAAGGTACTGATGTATTCCGGGCAGGGACTCAAATGAAATCGCTACAGCTGCTGCTGGTCCTGTGTGCTGGCCTGATCCTCGGAGGCTGTGCCAGTACGGACAGCGGACCGATCCCGCCGAAGACCGCCAACAGCGTCGATCTCAAGCGCTACCAGGGCAAATGGTTCGAACTGGCGCGCCTGCCGATGTTTTTCCAGCGCGATTGCGCCCAGTCCGAGGCCCACTACAACCTCAAGCCTGATGGCTCGGTGGGTGTGCTCAACCGCTGCCAGACCCTTGAGGGTGAATGGCAGGAAGCCAGCGGCAACGCCACGCCACAAGTGCCGGGCAAGACCGACAAGCTCTGGGTGGTGTTCGACAACTGGTTCTCGAAAGTGCTGCCTGGGGTAGCCAAGGGCGAATACTGGGTGCTGTATGTCAGCGACGACTACCAGACCGCGCTGGTTGGCAATCCGGATCGCAAATACCTGTGGATTCTTTCGCGCACGGCGACCGTTCCGGCCTGGCAGCGTGAAAGCCTGCTGGCCAAGGCACGGCAGCAAGGCTACGACACCAATCGTTTGATCTGGCGGGTGGCGGACAGGGATATTGCTGCGCACAAGCAGTGAGACTTTTTCGCGGGGCAAGCCCGCTCCCACCGATGCTGATAAGTAGCCGGTGGGAGCGGGCTT